>NZ_CEYAEZ010000212.1:0-1002 GCF_982781345.1 Desulfovulcanus sp. | reverse complement strand
AGTTTCGGATCAATGCGGAGGATCCAAATAATAACTTTATGCCTTCATTCGGGACGATAGAGGAGTATCTTGCACCGGGAGGTCCAGGCGTTAGACTGGACACATCTGTCTATAGTGGCTATACCATCCCGCCAAACTACGATTCGATGATCGGAAAACTGATCGTATGGGCATGGACTGGGACGGAGTAGTGAAGAAGGCCAAAAGAGCACTGGATGAATACTATATCGGCGGTATTACGACCAACATTCCATTGCACAAAGAGATCGTAGAGGATGATGCTTTCAAAAGGGGAGAGTTTGATACTTCTTTCCTGGATGAGCGGGTAGAGCAGTATGCATTGCTTAACAAGATAGCACCCAATGAAGAGAAGCACAGCAGATCACTAATGGCACGTCTGATTCAGAAAGGACTGGTGACATTAAAAGGTGACTTTACCTAACCATTAAGGCTTTGAATGAGCTTTGCCGCACTCCCGATCTTCCCATTTTTAGGCTGATAGAGATAGTTATGTGCCTTCTGGGGAATATGTGCAGGCATCTCTATCGCTTCCCACTCCTCTTTGGCGGACTGCTTGGCTTTAAAGAGCGCCATCTGAACGCGTGAGTAGAAGTTCGCCGCGCCTTCTCCGGAGGTTTCGATGCTTAGGAAGTTTGCTTGCGGGTAGTGTGAGGTGACAAGCGACTGTACTCCGTCACTGACTGCCGAGCTTGGCATACAGCCAAAAGGCTTGACAGAGATGACCAGATGGGCAAGATGGTGCTTGACCGCTTCGATGAGGTGGGCTACCTCCAGGTGCCCTTCGCCGCCGCTGCACTCCAAGGTGTAGTAGCCTTTGGCAAGGTCTGCGAGTCTGTCCATGTCGGGTACATCATAGTCATGCAGCCCGATCGCTTTGGCGTAGAGGGTGAAGTGGGCCTTGATGGCTGCTTTTCCCGCCTTGATGAGCAGACGGCTTTTGAGATTGGCAAAGTCAATGGGTTTGGCATCTTTGAGCGGGAG
>NZ_CEYAEZ010000211.1:0-1014 GCF_982781345.1 Desulfovulcanus sp. | reverse complement strand
CATTGAGTGGGCTAATCAGCTTGATTTGGATCCTGAACTTCTATATGAAAAATCATACAACAAATCAGAGAAGCTAATAAATTACCCTGCGGCTAATTTATAGCTTACTTTGGTCGTTATAAGTCAGGAGCAATATGAAAGATTCATTTAAAAAATGGCTTATTGCCAATAAGAGACCTGAAAGATATGCTAAAACTATTATTACAATATCAAATGATTTAAAAAAGGTAGGTTATAAATATTTTGATTTATATTCAGTATACAATTCTCAAATAGCAAAAAAAATCAAAAAAGATTACTTTGATATTGAAGAATATTTTTCAAAGAATATTCGTGGTAACAATATGTACAGTAGTGCATTTGATAGATATATAGAGTGTTTTTATCTGATGAAATTTCAAAAGATATTATTATCTATCCTGATGAAGTAAAGGAAGAAAGGCTTACAGAAGGTTCAAAAAAACAAATTACAGTTAATGCCTACGAAAGAAATCCAAAAGCAAGAGAAAAGTGTATAAAACATTATGGAACAAAATGTTTTATATGTAATTTTGACTTTGAAAAAACTTATGGACAAATAGGTAAAGGATTTATTCATGTTCATCATTTAAAACCATTATCTGAGATAAATGAAGAATATATTATAGATCCAATTGAGGATTTAAGACCTGTCTGTCCAAATTGTCATGCAATGTTACATAAAAAAACACCTGCATACAGCATAGAGGACATACAAAACTTTATGAGTAAAAAAGACTTATAACAAACCATAGCAAAAAATATGTTACCTCTGCCGAAAAAAGTTTATATTTACTTGCAAGTTGTTAAAATAGCTTAAGTAGAACAGAACTCAAAAATAGGTAACATATTTTTGTACTCTGTCGTTATCTTCCAATCCAACTTGACAAAACAATAAAATTATATTAAAATACATCGTATATATAGAAATATTAGGATATAGATGTGTTTAAAAGTAAAACTATAAGATATAGCCTTGAAAAAAATGAAATATTG
>NZ_CEYAEZ010000210.1:0-1016 GCF_982781345.1 Desulfovulcanus sp. | reverse complement strand
ATAGCTTGCCAGTCATCGCCTACTACAAACAATGAGCTTCTAGGCTTACTATCGCGCAGCGCTTTAACCAACGCCGCACGCGTAGGCGATATATCTTGAAATTCATCAACCATGATATAACGCCAAGGTGATATAAACTTTCTTGTATTAACATAATCGAGGGCTTTGAGGATCATATCGTCAAAGTCTATTTCACCTTGAGTATCTAAATAATGGTTATAGTTGGCTAGTAATGGCTTTAATAATTTCCAAGCCTGCTGTATCTGCTTTGAATCGTTCTCAAGCGTTATATTTGCTGTTTTATACACGCTAATTAATTGACTAAATAAAGTCGCTAATTTGGTTAAATAACCGCCAGCTTTTATCTCTTGTAGAAGCGCTATATGATTAGGCTTTGCAGTGCTTAATTCAAACCCACTTTTAACGTCATTAAAATTATTATTTATATAGTTTACCAATGCTTTAGTATACTGTGGCTTAGCATTAGCAAGCGATTCAAAACACCCTTCAACCCATTTTATTTTAGCTTTTTCGTTTTCAGCAAGTTTAGATATTTTAGGCGGCTTGCCCTCAACATCGCTAATAATAGTTAAACCCACACTATGAAATGTGGCCGCTTTAATGGACTCAGTACCCAGCTTTTGTTTAATTCTCTCATCCATTTCGCAAGCGGCTTGCTTACCATAGGCGAGTAATAAAATATCGTTGTAATTAGCCTGTTTACTGTTAACCAAATAGCCCGCTCGAGCCACTAACACACTGGTTTTTCCTGTACCTGCCCCTGCCAGCACTAAGTTATTGTCGTCATCTATTATGCAAGCTCGGCGTTGTTGCTCAGTGAGTGGATTTGTTTCAACGCCATTAAAAAAATCGTGGTAGCGCTTTAATTGTGACTGTGTGTATTTATGCTGAAAAAAACGCGTGAGTGAATCGCTCCACTGGCTGTATTGCTCAAGCAATTTTATTTGTGTGCTGACTGGTGCTAAAACATCACTGCTTTTTATCCAAGGTAGCCA
>NZ_CEYAEZ010000209.1:0-1033 GCF_982781345.1 Desulfovulcanus sp. | reverse complement strand
CAATATCTCTAATATCTATACTTAGCCTACTTTCTATATTCATACTATCTCTATAGTATTTGTAGTTTGTTGATAATCTATCTATTATTACTAATGTTGAATTACTATACGTTGAGAATGATGCTAAGAAGGATTTTAAGCTCTCAATATTTTTAAATAATGTTTTTGATGGTTTTAGATATACTACATCTAGATCTTTACTATATTTTTCACCAATAATCTTTCCTAATACTCCAGCTTCTACACAATTTAATTCTCTATCATTTCTAACTTCAACATATATTTTCGGTATTCTATTTTTAGGATTTGATAAGCCTATAAGTGGCATCTTACCAACCAATGCACATATTAGTGCTAATGGGCCAGGCAGTTTTTCGACATATGCATCATATATAGAGTTTATGAATGCTACAGCACTTGATTCAGACCATGCATAGAATCTTCTAGGTTTAATATTTTGATATTCATATGGTATACAGGTAAACCATGTAGATACTCCAATACTTTTTAATATTTTTAATATTTCTAACTGTGCTCTACATATTTCACAATTTTCTCTATATAAATCTTCAATACACATACACATTGGATTACAGGTTGTGAAAACTTTTACTCTACATTTTGATGTGTATAAATCTTTTAGAAATTCTAGACCTGCTTTTCCAATATTTATGTATGATATTCCTGATATGTGTGATGATTCTACATCAACATATTTTTCATATCCTAAGTTTGACAATACTTCTCTCAACTTACTAAATATCTCTTCTACATTTATCACATCTATACACAACTTTTCTAAATATTGTAAAGCTCTACGTTTATAAACTAGTTCAAGTCTAGTAGTTACTTGGGGATTAGTTACAGATGACGAGAATTAGGAGGCTTGTACTTGATGTTGATATTCCATCTAAGGTTAGCATTGTCGAACTTGCTAAAAATATAACTAAGGTTCCAGGTGTTAAGGCTGTAAATATTACTGTAGAGGAGACTGATGTTGATGTTCTTGGACTTGTAATCATTGTTGAGGGTG
>NZ_CEYAEZ010000208.1:0-1043 GCF_982781345.1 Desulfovulcanus sp. | reverse complement strand
AGATGGAGGAAGATATAATCTTAAAAATAAGGGGACTTAGTAAGTCCTTTGGAGGAATAAAGGCACTAAAAAATATAAGTCTGGATGTGCAAAAAGGGGAGCTTTTGGGGATAATTGGTCCCAATGGCTCCGGGAAAACAACACTTATAAACATAATCACGGGATTTATAAAGCCAGACAGGGGAAAGGTCACATATAAGAAAAAAGACATCACAGGTATGAGGCCTTATAGAATAGCTGATATGGGTATAATAAGGTCTTTTCAATTTATAAAGCCCTTCTATAATATTCCAGCATATAAAAATGTGGTCATTCCACTATGTTCAAATAGGGTAAAGAGGATAAAAGGGGGAAAGTATGGAAGAAGGGACGAAGTAGCCTTAGATTTGCTGGAGGATATGGGTTTTGAGAGAGACTCTCGTATCCCATATAAAGAGACCTCAAGTTTGCCTCATGGCTACCTGAGAAGGCTTGAGCTTGCGAGGTGTATTGCACTTCAGCCAGAACTTCTTATATTGGACGAGATATTTTCTGGTATGTCAAAACCGGAGGTGGCATCCACAATTCCCATAATAGAGAAACTGAATGCCGAGGGGTTAACAATAATTATGATAGAACACAGGATAAAAGAGCTTTTCCAAATTGCAGACAGGATTATCGTGTTAAATTTTGGAGAAAAGATTGCAGACGGTTTATCCCATGAGGTTGTTCAAAAGGAGGAAGTAAAAACAGCATATATTGGAACCCAGATTCTCTGAGCAACTTATTGAGTTATTAATGACAATAAACTATGCTATTTTTTAAGTTGATAATTAGTACCACTTCCTGTATAAATTTATTTATTAAAATTAAAGGAGGAATAATTATGAAAAGGGGAGTTCTATTTTTGGGCATTTTGTCTTTGTTTGTATTAATGGCATACAACTTTTCATATGCAATGCCAAAACTCTTTATGGTCCCTATGAGTAAATGGTGGGAACTTCCTTCTGTTTCATCAAAGCTGAATCTGACTGAGCAAGAAAAAGAGGCCCTGCATAAGCTTT
>NZ_CEYAEZ010000207.1:0-1047 GCF_982781345.1 Desulfovulcanus sp. | reverse complement strand
TATTATATATGAAGGCCGCGGGCGAAAAGTTTTAGATAATGGTAAAACGGTTACTAAAATATTTGATAAGAAAAAACGTTTAAATCGTATTACTGATGAGTGGCTTGAAGCATATCACGAAGTTCATGAAAGGTATGGATTCGTACCTAAGTTATATGACTTCACAGATGATAAAACAATTGTCATGGAAAAAATTCACGGTACACCAATAACTAAATTATCTAAAACAGATTTTAAAAATGACTATTTTAAAATTATATCAAAATCATTTAAAATATTTAGCAACCTATACGAGTATAACATAAATAGATCTAATTGGTTTCGGCATTGTGATACAGTAACTCAAAACTTTATGTGGGATGGGGAAAATCTAACACTAATAGATCCAGAATCTTGGTTTGTACTTACCGATGCAGCTAGATACAGGCCAGGAAAGCCAAAAGCACCAAAGGACTTTTTTGCTGATCAGATGCTATCAAACTTATCACACGAAATAACAAGGTGGGCACTTTAATGTATGAATATAAAGCAAAGATATTAAGAATCGTTGACGGTGATACTGTTGACGTGGATATAGATTTAGGATTTGGTATCTCTTTAAACCGAGAACGTGTACGAATGATGGGTATTGACACACCAGAATCTCGTACTCGTGACTTAACGGAGAAAGCGTTTGGACTTGCAGCAAAAGAAAGACTCAAAGATCTCTTGCCTATTGGATCGACAGCACGCCTTAAAACAGAGATTGATAAATCTGGAGAGGATAAGAAGGGTAAATTTGGAAGAATCCTTGGGGACTTCTACGTATACTATGATATTAAAGATACGGAAGTTGGCTGTACTGAGATTCTCATTGAAGAGGGTTATGGAGTACCATACCACGGACAGTCAAAAGACGAACTCAAAGAAGCGCACCTCGTGAACCGCCAAAGATTAATTGATGCTAGAGTTATAGATCCATCGCTTCTAGATCTTGACCAGTAGTCCACTCATAACATTGATAGCGCACAACTTTAAAACCATTACCTTCGAAGATACGTATTCCTT
>NZ_CEYAEZ010000206.1:0-1051 GCF_982781345.1 Desulfovulcanus sp. | reverse complement strand
ATTCTATAGGTTTTAAAGAAAAAAGATTTGATGAATCGATGTATGCTAAACAGGTAGCTGATTTCTGCGGTTTAAATAATAATATTCATATTTTAGAAAGTGATATTATAGAACTATGGAATACAACAACATGGCATAACGATCAGCCTCATGGTGATATCTCATTTATTCCTACTTATATATTGTCAAAATTTGCAGCAAAAGATTACAAACTTGTTTTCACTGGTGATGGTGGAGATGAAGCATTTGCAGGCTATATGAAATATTTCAGTGTTTTGGAAAACAGTTTAGATGATTATTTTCATGATATATCTCTCATCAAAGATGACAAAATTTTTGATTCCCTGTATCAGGATTCATTTAAAAAAGAAGTTGATTACAGTATACCATTAGATCTTTTTAATAATACCGTCAATGAAGTATCCGAAAAAGATAATGTAAATAAAATTTTACATTTTGATACAAGACATTTATTACCGGGGAACAACCTGGTAAAACCAGATAAAATGGCTATGGCAAATTCATTAGAGACAAGAAGCCCTTTACTGGACTACAGATTATTTGAATTAATGCAAAGTTTACCTGGGAAATTTAAATTGAGTGAAAATGAAACAAAGTATATTCTAAAGAAATTTGCTTTAAAATATTTACCTCATAATATAGTATATAGAGAAAAACAGATGTTTACGGTACCTGTCGGGGAATGGTTTAAAACAAAATTGAAAGATTATGTAATAGACATTATTCATAGTGATAGTTTAAAAAATAGAAATATCTTTAATCATGATTACTTAAATAAAATTTTAGATGAACATATTGAAAATAAAAAGGATTATACAAGAGAACTTAGAGCCATTGTAAATTTAGAATTATGGTTTAGACAATTTGAAGATTAAAAATATAAAAATATTGTACGTAAAAGTGCCTGTTTATGGGCTTTTGTAGATGAATTTTTGTTTGGAATCTATGTGCGAAAGTTGAGTAATCTAAAAAAGCGTGCAGATAGTATATAATACACTCTATATTGTGAGGTATCAGGTCAATGAAAATG
>NZ_CEYAEZ010000205.1:0-1058 GCF_982781345.1 Desulfovulcanus sp. | reverse complement strand
TTAAGATCTGCTATGAGTCAGATGGATGATATAGAGGCTCTTAAATTTTTATACTCAAAAATGAAAAAGACTAAAGATAATGATGAGTTTTTATCTATCATGAATGATGGAGCATAATAGTGATTAGTGGTTAGTGGTTAGTGGTTGGTGGTTGGTGGTTAGTAAATAGAAAGTGAGAAGTAGGAAATAGGAAGTATGAGAGCTGGGGTTTTTGATAGTGGTGTTGGGGGACTTACTGTTGTAAAGTCTCTTCTTTCGAGTGGTTTTTTTAGTGAAATCATCTACTATGGGGATACTGCAAGAGTTCCCTATGGTGTAAAAGATAAAAATACTATCATAAGATACTCTCTTGAAGCACTGGAGTTTTTTAAAAACTTTGATATAGATATTCTCATAACAGCTTGTAACTCCGTTAGTGCTTATGCTTTGGATGAACTTCAAAAAGAGGCTCCTTTTAAAGTAACAGGAGTTATAAATCCGGGAGTCCTAGCAGTAGAAAACTCTTTAAAAGATAAAAACTCCTCTATCCTTATACTTGGAACAAAAGCAACAATTAACAGTAACCAATATAAAAATCTTTTAGAGCAAAAGGGATATAAAAATAGTTTCTCCATAGCTCCGTCACTCTTTGTTCCTATCGTTGAAGAGGGACTCTTTAGCGGAGCTGTTTTAGAAAGCACTATAAAACACTACTTTAAAGATATAGATGAACCGAATGCCATAATACTAGGATGCACCCACTTTCCACTTATAGCTGATGCCTTGTCTAAACACTTCCCAAACTCAAAACTTATCCACTCCGGAGATGCTGTTGTAGAGTTTTTAAAAAATGAATATGATTTAAAAAAAGTTTTTGAAAAAACGGATATAAAGTTTTTTGCAACTGAAAATCCCGATGGGTTAAAAAATATTGCAAAAAAATGGTTAAATTTGGATACAATATAACAAAAAAGGTTTTACTTTGAGTGAAGTTTTAGCACTAAAATATCGTCCGTCATCATTTGATAAACTTATAGGACAAGAGAGTGTCCGAGTAACTTTAACCTCTGCACTAAATA
>NZ_CEYAEZ010000204.1:0-1078 GCF_982781345.1 Desulfovulcanus sp. | reverse complement strand
TGGGAAAGGCAAGGGAGATTGTGGAGAGTGGGCACCTGGACTTTATAGTTTACTTAAATACTACGGTTTTGATTGTGAATTAAAAATAGGAAAGATTATTGGGAGTGAAAATTTTCATTCATGGGTAAATATAAAATTAGATGGAAAAAGTTTTTCTCTTGATCCAACATGGTATAAGGAGCCCCTCTTCCTAGAATCAAGACTCTAAAAGAACATTATATTTCTTTCAAAAGAGAATAATCTTGTCTACAAATACTTAAAAATAGACTTTAATTAAAAATACCATGAATAATGCAATAATCGTATGCTCAGGAGGATTAGACAGTGTAACTACTGCTTATTCTATTAAAGACAAAGTAAAGAAATTAAAGATTTTATTTTTTGACTACAACCAAAAAGCAAGAAAAGAGGAAGAATTCTGTGCTAAAAAAACTGCAAAGGACCTAAATGCTGAATTTAAGAAAATAGAGATAAAATGGCTGGGAGAAATAAGCACTGCTTTACTAAATAAAGGAGAGATACCAGAAACAAAAGAAGAGGATCTAGGAAATATTGAAAAAGAGAATAAAGAAAAAATATTATGGTGGGTGCCTTGTAGAAATTCTATTTTTTTGGTTAATGCTTTGGCTGAAGCAGAGTCCTTGTTTATTAGCAAGAATGAGAGGGGGATGTTTATATTGGTGTTAAGAAGGAAGGAAAGATTCCTACTATAACAGTAATATGGCATAGTGAACAGATTTAAAAATATCATAGACGAGCAAATATTTTTCAGCATTTTTTTCAGAATATCTGGAAATCTTTCGAATTTTTCTAGGCAATTTTTATTAAGGGAGTTTTGTTCTAATAATTGAGAAATCAAACTATTACCTAATAATTGTTTTAAAATCTGCTATGTATAGAGAAACTATAGATACGATTTTAGAAGAGATTAGTCCAACTTATATTAAACAAAAAATACCGCTCAAGACAACATTTGAAACACAAAATTTTTTTAGTGCAATAGTATATACTGGTGAAGATAAAACAATTACTTTAAATTCTGAAAATATTATTAAAGCAATTAATAAAGCTAAAGAAC
>NZ_CEYAEZ010000203.1:0-1082 GCF_982781345.1 Desulfovulcanus sp. | reverse complement strand
TCTTTTACCAACTCACTAAGATTAATCCTAGAGATTTTTTAAAGATTAAAGATGTTAAAGATGTTAAACCGATATCTGATAGGAAGGTTGAGATTATTGTTGAAAATGCTTCAAAAGCACTACCTGAAATTTTTGAACTATGTCATAAGTATGGTATACAGATTGAGGAAATTAGTTATAAGAAGCCTACACTAAATGACGTATTTATACATTTGACAGGTAGAGAGTTAAGAGAAGAGGAAGGTACATTCTTTGATCATATAAGGATGATTCATAGGAGGAGAGTATTATGAAGAGTATTTACAATTCTCTATCAATAATATCTGCAATTGCTCTTAGACAAATTAAGAGATTTTTCAGAGCTAGAGCGAGAGCTATAAGTACTATACTAATGCCAATTATGTGGCTTGTATTGTTTGGTGTTGGATTTTCAACAACATTTAGGACATTACCATTTAGACAAATTTTAGGAACTTCATATCTATCATTTCTAGTTCCTGGAATTGTATGTATGACAATGTTCACATCTTCATTTATGGCAGGTGTATCCGTTATATGGGATAGACAATTTGGATTTTTAAAAGAAGTTCTTGTAGCACCTGCATCTAGAACATGTATTATTGTAGGTAGAATTATTGGTGATGTATCAACAGCACTAATACAAGCATCTATAATAATGATACTTGGACTAGCAATGACAGGTTATCTAAACTACGTAAATATACCACTAGCATTACTATACTGCATACTTATTGGAATTGTAGGTGCTGGACTTGGAACAATAATAGCACTTATCGTAAATAGTTTTGAAACATTTCAAGCATTAGTAAGCTTTATAGTACTTCCATTAAACTTCCTTAGCAACATATTCTACCCACTTAAATATATGCCAACATGGTTTAAAATACCAACATTACTAAACCCAATAACCTATAGTACAGATGCATTAAGGACATTATTAATAAACTACACATCTATTGGACTTGGTGTTGATAGTCTAGTTTTAACAATATTTGCAATAGCTATGATAAGTATATGTACAATACTATTTAGAAGAACGACAGTAGAGTAAAAATTAGAAG
>NZ_CEYAEZ010000202.1:0-1082 GCF_982781345.1 Desulfovulcanus sp. | reverse complement strand
GAGTGTAATGGAACAAAATCAAGAGATTAAAGTCGTCAATAAAGATGACCGCACATGGGCAATGCTATGTCATTTAAGTGCATTAGCGGGGTTTATTGTGCCATTTGGGTCGGTACTCGGCCCTCTTATTATCTGGTTAATTAAAAAAGATGAAATGCCAATTGTTGATATACATGGAAAAAAAGCCCTTAATTTTCAAATTACTATGGCTATAGCTTATTTTGTTTGTTTTTTACTAATTTTTGCAGCGGTTGGTTTACTACTGTTACCTATGGTGGCTATTTTTTCATTTGTGATGGTGGTTATCGCAAGCGTGAAAGCCAACGATGGCAAAGAGTTTAATTATCCCCTTAGCTTAAATTTGATAAAATAACTGTTTTTATTATTCGGTGAATTGGTTTTAAGTTAAAAAGTCGTTCAAACCCAGCTAATTGCTGGGTTTAGTTTTTAGCCATAAGGGAAAGATGCTCTATATAACATTATTTTTTACAGCATTTATATCTGCCACGTTATTACCTAGCTCGTCTGAAGTATTGATGGGTGGCATGATCATGCAAGGCAATACTAACTTATGGCTGATTTGGTTTGCAGCAACCTTGGGTAATGTACTGGGCAGTTGTGTTAACTATTGGTTAGGGACGCAGGCATTGCGTTTTAAAGATAAAAAATGGTTTCCAGTATCTGAAAAAGGGCTTAAAAAAGCACAAAAGCAGTTTAATAAATATGGTGTTTATAGCCTGTTGTTTGCTTGGCTGCCCATCGTTGGCGACCCACTAACCGTTATTGGCGGCGTGTTTAAAGTTCGCTTTACTACGTTTTTAGTGCTGGTAACGCTCGGCAAGGGGTTACGTTATTTAGCGGTAATAGCCCTTGCCGTTGGATTATTTGTGCCAGTCGAGGGTTAAAGAAACCGAATCGGCAAAGCGCAACGCATGAGGTTTATCTACTCGAGCCTTAGCATAATTAACGCTTGGGTGTGAGTGGCAAACAGCAAGGATTTCAGCAACTAGTTTTTCTAACAATAAAAAGTGTCCTTGCTCCACTAAGCTAATTACCTCTTTAGTAATCACTTTGTAGTTAAG
>NZ_CEYAEZ010000201.1:0-1088 GCF_982781345.1 Desulfovulcanus sp. | reverse complement strand
ATATTTGATAAATATCATCCTCTCTCAGGTATTGTAACTGCAGCAATACTTCTAAGAAGGAAGTATAGTCATATCTTAACAATACCTGTAGATCTAGTAAACATCTCTGAAGAATTTATAAAATTTTTAATAGAAAATTTTGAAGATGATTATGATTGTGTAATACCTAAATGGAGAAATGGTTTTATAGAACCTCTAGTAGCTATATATAGAATTGAGACTATACTCAAAATATTTAGAAAATATAGACCAGAAGTTTGGGATAAAGTTCCTGTGAGAGCTATATTAGAATTTTCAAATAATACACACTTCATAGATGCTGATACTATAGTTAAGATTTTTGGTGATGTTTTTAAGAACATAAACACTTTGAAAGATATAAAATTAATCTGTACTCAAAATCTATAATCTTGGGGGCATATTGTTCACATTAGTATCTTTTGGTATTACAAATATGTGTGTATTAAAATGTCCACACTGTTATAGAGATGCATCTAAGAGATTACCAAATGAATTATCAGAAGATGAATGTATGAATATTATAGATCAACTTCACAATATTGGTACTAGAATACTAGTATTTTCAGGTGGTGAACCATTAACTAGATCTGACATTTTCAATCTTATAAGATATGCAGATTCTAAGAAGATAAATACTGCATTAGCAACTTCTGGACTTCTACTTAATGAATATATTATTAAGAAACTTGCTGATTCTAATCTAAAATTTATAGCTATCAGTCTTGACTCAACAAAACCTGAAATTCATGATAGATTTAGAGGTATTCAAGGACTTTGGAATCATGTTGTAAATAGTTTAAAAATATTGAAAGATTATGGTATAAAAATTCAAATAAATTTCACACTCTGTAAGTATAATGTTGATGATGTTATTAACATGGTAGAATTCTGTATTAAGAATGATATAGATAATCTACACATATTTCACGTAGTTCCTGTTGGTAGAGCATTTAAATACTATGAAGATATTAAACTAGATATTAGAGAAGTATTGAATGTATGTTTAAAAGCTGTTGAATATGGTTTCTATAATAGAATTAATGTAAAACCAACATGTATACCACAAT
>NZ_CEYAEZ010000200.1:0-1088 GCF_982781345.1 Desulfovulcanus sp. | reverse complement strand
GATATGTCTTCTCTATAAATATTCTAGATATTGCATACATTATATATCTTGAATATTTCTCAACGTCTTCAATATCTATTAAACTTAAATCTTCACCCTCCTCTTCTCTTAACTTATCTTCTGCATATTTTATAATTTTCTTACTATAATCTCTTAAAAACTTCTTAGTTATTGGAAATACTACAGTTAGTTTATCTATAGGTTTGTAGACTATATTCTTACTATCTTTTGGTGGTAATGTTAGATGTAGATAATCACCCTGTAGATCAAATATTATAACGCTAACATTCTCAATTTCATAAACTGATGATAGTGCAATATTCTTCAATAATACTGTCTTTCCACTACCTGTAGTACCTACAACGAGTATATGTTCATAGAGTGCATATTCAGGAATTTTAACATCAATATCAATTTCTCTACCACCAACAAATAGTTTACCTAGAAGTATACCATTTTCAGGTAGTCCTAATAGTCTAGCTATATATCTAGAATTTGGCTTGATTACAGGACTTGCTGGATCTATTGGAGTATATACTGTACTTGGATCACAATGATCAAAATTTTCACATTCAGTTATCAATTCAACTTTAACTTTTGCAGGAGTTAACAATCCTGAAATATCTCCTGGCTCTGCTATATCTAGAATATCAGGACTTGGCTTTACACCAGCTTCTGCAAGTATGTGTCTTCTCTCAATACCAACAACTCTACCAAGTATAAGTCTATGTCTTGTAGTTGTTATAATTCCAATAAAATCACCAATATTTAATTCATTATTTAGATATGAAATACCTGGAATTTCTATAGATATAAATCTCTTATCTATAGTAATCTCAACAGGTTCAACTCTAGTAACAAATCCTATAATATTTCCAAACTTTTCTGCAATTTCTTTAGCCTTCTCTAACCTAGTCTTAACATCTTTCTCAATATCTGCAATATGTTTAATATCGTACATATCTAATCACTATACTCTCTTCTAATACTAACATACTCTTCATAAGTATCATGTGTTATTGATATACCTCTAACTAAACTATAAATTACAGCCTGTCTATACAAGATTGCTGTAGACTTCTTAGCAA
>NZ_CEYAEZ010000199.1:0-1088 GCF_982781345.1 Desulfovulcanus sp. | reverse complement strand
CGACTACGAGGACGAGACGCACGATCCCATGGTCGATATCCGGGACGAGGTTCCAAAGCTGAGGGATCGCCACAAGCGAGTCGTGGATGTATTCGTTACGAGGGGAATTTCTAGCATCCGGGACATCGAGGCCTGCGTGGACCTGTTGGCGGACGTGAAAATTCGGGCTGAGTTCATCAACAAGCTGCGCCTTTTCCTGGAGAGCCTTGGAATCGTCATGCCCCGGCCGGAGGCGATGCCGTATCTCAAGGACGCCAAGATACTCGGTTTCATCGCCAAGGTCGCGGCGAATCTATATTACGACGATCAGCTGAACCTATACGGGGTCAAGCACAAGGTCAAACAACTCATCGATGAATACATCGCTGCAAACGGCATTGACCCAAAGATACCGCCGGTCGAAATCCTGGACGTGAACTTCGCCGACCATGTGAACGCAGGAAAATCGGCGAAGGCGCGGGCCTCCCGCATGCTCCACGCAGCTCGGCATCACATCAGCATCCATCTGCATGAGGACCCAGCGTTGTTCACTAAGCTCAGCGAGAAGTTGGAACAGATTCTCCAGGACCTGAAAGACAACTGGACCCAGCTTGAAAAGGAGCTGCAACGCTTCATTGACGAGGAACTCAAGCGGGGACGGGAACAGGAAATCGAAGGTCTCGATCCTAAGGTGCAGGCCCCGTTCTTTGGCCTGTTGAAGGACGCCGTAGAAAAGTCCTCGGGCAAGAGCCTGGAGGGCGAGAGCTTCCGAACAGCTGTGGCGACGACCATCGAAATCGTCGATCACATCAAGGCCGAGATCGCAAGGGTTGGCTTTTGGCGCGATCCGCCGAGCCGTCAGCGATTGGAAAATTGGGTGTTTCGCTCTTTACGGCGGTCCCGATTGATTCCGAAGGACCAGGTCCAGGAACTGGCGATCCGGTTCGTGGACCTTGCAAAAAGCAGGCATAGGTTCTTAGTAAGATGAAGGAAGTCGTTCAAATCGATGATCTGCAGGTTGAGGTGAGACGAAGCCCTCAACGCCGAACCGTGGACCTTATTGTTGGCAGGTTTGGCGCGCTTGTCATCAATGTCCCCGAATCCCTCCC
>NZ_CEYAEZ010000198.1:0-1108 GCF_982781345.1 Desulfovulcanus sp. | reverse complement strand
AACCAGAGCCTGGTGCACCGCTTCTTCTTGCAATTCCTGAAAATGGATATGATTTAAAAGCAGATATTAAAAAAACAGAACTTTTTGAAAAAGGTGTTTTAAAAGGAATGCACACACATAATGACGCCTTTCTTTTTATCTTCACTGTGCCAGTCAGGCCGTATTTTTATGATCGCGTCATATAGCTCAACGGCTATCCGGCGGCTCATGGCAACGATCATTGCTTTGCCTTCAAATGCGTTTTGCCGTTTCTCATAATGATCAATGATATCTTTGGCGATAATTTTCAGCCTGTCTTTATGGCCGACAATGGCCTCCAGTTGGGTCCATTTTGCTTTGGCCTTTTCCTTTGCCGTAGATTCTTCGCCTTCAGTTATTGCCTCAACTTCGGCATCAAGCAGTTCTTTCTCTTCAGGTTTAAGTTGAATCTTGGCCAAGCGGGATTCATAGTAAATACGGACAGTCGCTCCGTCATCAACAGCCTGTTCGATATCGTAAATATCAATATAGTTGCCGAAAACAGCTAGGGTAGATGCGTCTTCTTTCTCAATAGGTGTGCCTGTAAAACCGATAAATGAAGCATGGGGAAGAGCATCCCGGATATATTTTGCGAAACCATACGAGGTATAAGCTTCGCCGTTCTTAACCCTTGTCTTAGCCCCGAACCCATATTGACTGCGATGCGCTTCATCGGCAATTACAACAATATTTTTACGGTCAGAAAGAAGGTCGAAGTCCATCTCGCCATTCTCAGGGAAAAACTTCTGTATAGTGGCGAAGACTATGCCGCCACCCGCAGTCTTAAGAAGCTCTTTTAAATGCGTCTTGCTGTTCGCCTGGACAGGATCCTGCCGCAGTAACTGCTTACATCCGGCAAAGGTATCAAAAAGCTGATCATCTAAATCGTTACGATCGGTAATGACAACAATAGTAGGGTTATTCAGCTCAAGGACAACCTTGCCTGTGTAAAAGACCATAGATAAAGACTTGCCACTGCCCTGTGTATGCCATACAACCCCGGCTTTTCTGGAACCTTCTTCTTTTGCCGCTTCTTTGGTGGACTCAACGGCTTTGCTTACAGCATAATACTGGTGATAGGCCGCTACTT
>NZ_CEYAEZ010000197.1:0-1112 GCF_982781345.1 Desulfovulcanus sp. | reverse complement strand
TTGTTGAGACAATGTTAAGAGAAACTGAAACTTTTGAGATAGATTTAAGAGAATTTAGCGAAGGTATGGCAAGATTAGCAAGTAAGGATGATTTGGGTGTTATAAAATTTTTAGCAAAAAAATTATTTGAAAATACCTCTATTAGAAACTTAATCACTCAAGAGAGTGATATTAAGATGTTTTTTATGACATATTTTTCATTAAATAGATTATACGCTTCTATTAGTGAGGCTGAATTAAATCAAGGATATGCAGATATATTATTATTAAAAGCTCCGAATATAGAATATGATATACCAAATATATTAATTGAATTTAAGTTTTTTAAACAAAGTGATAATATCAATGAAACTAAATTAAATAATGCTATACAAAAAGCTAAAGAACAAATCTCTAAATATAAACAAAGCTCAAAATTTAGTGTTGATAGAGCTATTATAGTGGTTTTTAGAGGGTTTGAATTAATTTATTGCGAATGGGCTTAAGTTTTTTTGTAATCTAATTAAGTAATTATTTTAAAGGATTAAAATAAGATAAGATGAAAATATTACTTTTTATCTTGATATTTATTTCATCATTATATTCAGATATTATAGTAGCTAAAAGTATATCTCACAGAGCAAAAGTCAATGACATTAAAATCATAGATAAAAAAGTTTTTAGTGTCGCAGATGATGCTACTATAAAAGTGTGGGATAAAGATTTAAATCTACTTAAAACTATCTACTTAAAAGAAAAATTTTTTAATAGCAACCTTTATACACTTTGTTTTGATAAAAACAACATTTATGTAGCAGGCACTTATGGATTTGATAATCCGATTTTAGTTTTTGATAGAGCAACACTTAAACTCAAAAAAGCTATAAAAAACAATTTTTATGGTATAAACAAAATAAAATCAAATGGCAAATATATATGTGCGGTAGGTAGTGATTATTTATATATATTTGATAAAAATTTAAACTTTTTATATAAACATGAGTTTGAGAAATTTAATAAAACTCACGGTATGATTTATGATGTTGTGTTTTTAGATAAAGATAAAATTGCATTTGTAAACTGGGATGGATATGTTATAGTTTTTGATATTAAAAACAAAAAAGTTTTAAATT
>NZ_CEYAEZ010000196.1:0-1113 GCF_982781345.1 Desulfovulcanus sp. | reverse complement strand
TGCCGCATTAATAGCTGTATTTACGCCCTGCTCGTCAATGTCGCTAACTTCTATTATGCTTTTTCCGGTCGCAGGATCATCGACGCTAAATCGCGTAGCGGTTTTATAAAATTCACCGTTTATAAACGAGTCTGAAAAAATAAGATCACTCAAAATATACCTCCGAAATGGGTTTTGGTTTTTGGGCTTCGGGTTTCGAGCTTCGGGTTTCGGGCTTCGATAAATTAAAAAAGCCTTGTGGTTAACGCTACAAGACTTTTTAATTTTAATTTACCCGCCGCCCGTAACCCTTTACCTTCAACCTTTGTATTTATTCACTTCCTCTGCGCACTCTGTAATCTCTGTGGTAAATAAAATTACTAACAAACGCGGAATAAAACCGCTTTAAAAAGCATATGCACAAAGAGAAGTGAATGAGAAGAAAATGAGAAAGCACTAACCATTAGCCTGAGTGATTAATTGTTTTGTCACTTCCTCTAAAAGCGCAGCGTCTCTTAACCTCTTTGTGCATAATTTTATTACCTTTAACCACATTTGCGCGGCGTAAAGCCCCGCCTACAGGCTATTTTAATTTACCCGCGTCTCGCAGCCCGCCGCTCGTAACCTTTTGCCTTTCGCCTTTAACCTTTAAAAAGACGCGGGGTAAACCCGCTGCACTTCTGCGCGGCGTAAAGCCCCGCCTACAAAATATTTACACCACAGAGAATACAAAGGCGCTTCGCGCTACACCGAGGGGTTAAGGTAAATAACACTAAACCTTTGCCTTTGCTCACTTTCTCTGTGAACTCTGTGCCCTCTGTGGTGAATAAATCACTAAAAAATCAAACAATGAGCCGCTGCAAGGCTAACTTGAGAAAGCTCTACGTCTACAAAAGATTTGTCTGCGCGGCATAAATCTTCGCCTAAAACAAAAAAGCCGCGGTGTTAAACAGCGGCTTTTAATATGATAGTCATTAATTAAAAACTAGTGTTCTTCATTAACGATATTGAGATTGTACTTAGGTATTTCAACCACTAAGTCTTCATCTCTAATAATTGCCTGGCAACCTAAGCGCGATTCAGGCTCTAAACCCCATGCTTTATCTAGCATGTCGTCTTCTAGGTCGTCACTTT
>NZ_CEYAEZ010000195.1:0-1114 GCF_982781345.1 Desulfovulcanus sp. | reverse complement strand
CGTATTGCCAACGATGATATTCTCATCCGCGCTAGCAATCTTACAATCGCTAGGTGGATAGATGATTAGTTTGCCGCCTGACAAGCCCTTACCAACGTAGTCATTGCCTTCTCCAGAAAGCTCCAGTGTGACACCCTTTGCCGTCCATGCGCCAAATGACTGACCCGCCGTACCAGAAGCTTTAACGTAAATGGTATCTTCTGGCAGACCTTCAAAACCGTAGTTTTCAGCAACACGCCCTGAAAGCATGGTACCAAAGGTACGGTTATGGTTTTTGATGGCGATATCAATTTCAACCTTTTCGCCTTTTTCCAGCGCTGGTTTAGCCTGCTTGATAAGCTCATTATCGAGGGCGTGTTCAATACCGTGTTCCTGCTCCATGGTGTGATGTTCATCAGCGTGAGACTCAGCTTTAGGTTTTGTCAGCAACTTACTGTAATCCAGACCTTTTGCTTTCCAGTGATCAATCGCTGAATGCATATTCAGCTTATCTGACTGACCAACCATTTCAGCAACGCTACGGAAACCTAGCTTGGCCATAAGCTGGCGCATTTCCTCTGCCACAAAGAAGAAGTAGTTGATAACGTGCTCAGGCTTGCCGGTAAACTTCTTGCGAAGTTCCGGGTCTTGCGTAGCAACACCCACAGGACAGGTATTCAAATGACACTTGCGCATCATTAAACAGCCTTCAGCAATCAAAGGAGCCGTGGCAAAACCAAATTCATCCGCACCCAGAAGCGCTGCTATAACCACATCCCGTCCGGTACGCAAACCACCATCGGCTTGCACACAAACGCGACTACGTAAATTATTTAACACCAAGGTCTGATGTGTTTCAGCCAGACCAATCTCCCATGGAGAACCCGCATGGCGTAATGACGTCAGCGGAGATGCACCGGTGCCACCATCAAAACCAGAAATAGTCAAGTGATCCGCATGTGCTTTGGTGACACCCGCAGCAACCGTGCCTACGCCAACTTCAGATACCAGCTTGACTGAGATTCGCGCTTTTGGATTGACGTTTTTAAGATCATGGATCAACTGCGCCAGATCTTCAATCGAATAAATATCATGATGTGGCGGAGGTGAAATCAGTCCAACACCCGGTGTTGAA
>NZ_CEYAEZ010000194.1:0-1120 GCF_982781345.1 Desulfovulcanus sp. | reverse complement strand
TCGAGCGGAACATCGAGTCGCCGGCCCAGGTCCGCGGGCTGACCGGGGAGCTGCGGGAGATCCTGAGCGACGCCGCAGGACCACCTCTCCTCATGGTGGACCAGGAGGGTGGCAGCGTGGCCCATGCCCGGCGCGCCGCCGGGTGATGGCTACGCCACCATCGAGTGGGTGGCGCAGCAACCCTGGTGCAACGGGCGCATCGGCATGATCTGCGGTTCGTACAGCGGCTTTACTCAGTACCAGACCGCCATCGAAGCCCCGCCTCACCTGGATGCACTGCTGGTGCGCGAGGGCATTTACGACGCTTACTGGTATCTGGGTGGCGCCGCTATTTCCGGTCTTATGGGATGGGTCGCCACCATGACAGAACAGGATCTGGAGCACTACCCTCCGGCCAAAAGAGTCCGCGCCAGGCGGTTTCTTTCACATTTGAGCAAAGTCAGTGAGGAAGCAGAAGATCCTGATTCGCCGGTCGTGACGCCCAACGTCGACCAGCTACGCCTGCCCTTCGCGCCCAACGCCTACGCCGAAGGAGTGGCCGACTACTACAATGAGTGGCTCTCACATCCCGTGCGCAGCGCCTGGTGGAATCCTGCGCTGCTCTCTCGCCAGGCCCATAAGGTCCGCGTGCCGATCTGTCATCTGGGCGGCTGGTTTGACGGTTTGCTGCCCCACGCGCTGGCGGCATATACCAGTATGCGTCAGCACGCTGCAGATCCCGAGGTGCGCGAAGCGCAGCGGCTGATTGTCGGTCCCTGGGTGCACGGTCCGGCGCAGACCACGGGAGATCCGGTGGGGTTGCTGAGATTCGGACCCGAGGGTGCTCTTGATTTCAACGCCTTCCGCCTGCGCTGGTACGACCAGCATCTCAAAGGCCGCGCCAGTGGCTTGAGCCGAGATCCGCGCGTGTGGCTGTACGTCAACGGCACCGACCGCTGGATAGGCTGCGCCGACTGGCCGCCGCCCGAGAGTGCGCCCACGCCCTGGTATATGCGCGCGGGCGGAGCACTTTTGCGCGAAGCTCCGGAAGGCGCCGAATCGCCCGATGCCTACGAGTACGATCCCATGGATCCGGTTCCCTCGCTCCGGGCGGGATCGGCGATGGGACTGGGTGCCGACC
>NZ_CEYAEZ010000193.1:0-1127 GCF_982781345.1 Desulfovulcanus sp. | reverse complement strand
CGACCCTAGGGGCTATCACTGGGTATTTGTTCCCGACCCTAGGGGCTATCACTGGATATTTGTTCCCGACCATGGGAATATCACCGATTTTGGCTCTGAAAAAGTGATATGCCCGGGGGGGGGATGGTCAACCACCGATTTGAACCACACATTAGACGACCCGACGGAAGAACACGAAATTTTGATTTTTTGGTAGCGGTTTTTGGGATTTTCAAAGAAAATAGGGGTATGTTTCTATGTAATCCGTTGAGACCGACATAATTAGACAAACAGCACTTCTTCTTAACACGTTCGGTACGGTGGACGAGTATATTCGTTTTCTGGCTTTTTGACACAATTTATAACATCTTCATTTTAAGGCCTTTCCTGCAGGAATAAGCCAAAATGGTCGTGCGCGTTGGATTCAGCGTTTAATTTTGATGAAAATACGACCTAAAAGTTGCGTTTGATGACGTTTGTGCTTCGCACAAACGTCAGCAAATTTTCGATTTTTTCATTTTTTTCACGAAAATGTGTTTGTTTTTGATATTGTTTCCATTTTTGTCGAAATATTTCTATCAAGTTATGTGTGGTTCAAATCGGTCGTCTACCACCCCCCTGTCGGGGAAGGGTGGGGACATCACCATGTAATGGTGCCCTACCCTCGGGACATCACACATGATATAGGCCCGCCTACGGGATCATCACTGAAAAATACTGCCCTACCCACGGGATATCACCGATTTTTCTCTCGAAAAAAGTGATGTCCCCACCCTTCCCCGACAGGGGGATGGTAGACGACCGATTTGAACCACACATTAAACATTTGCATTTCTTGATATACTCAATCTCCACCAAACTTGGCAGACAGGTAGATGGTGTTGATATTTACAAATTGGAACAAAAAATCCATAATGGCGCCCATATTGTGCTGACGTCAGCACTTTTTAGTTTTTGCAAAGAAACGCCCTGGTATACGCTGACACAATTTCTCACATCTTCATTTTGAGGCCTTTCCTGAAGGAATCAGCCAAAATGGATGTGTGTGTTGGATTCAGCGTTTAATTTTGATGAAAATACGACCTAAATGTTTCGTTTGATGACGTTTGTGCTTCGCACAAACGTCAGCAAATTTTCGATTTTTTCAT
>NZ_CEYAEZ010000192.1:0-1141 GCF_982781345.1 Desulfovulcanus sp. | reverse complement strand
TGAGAAAATTAGAATGTTCTTAGGTAAGTATTTTGATAATGATAAAATATTTAAAATATGCGAATTATCTAGAAAATATGGTTTTGATCATATTAAACTATATTTCATAATTGGAATACCTAATGAAGATGATAATGATATTAGAGAATGTGTAGATATTGTTAGGAAAGTTTGTAAGATATTTAATGGTAATGTGTATGTTAGTGTAAATCCTTGGATTAGAAAACCTCAAACACCACTTCAATATATGAAACCTTTAGATATGGATGTTGTTGATAAGAGAATTAAATATTTTGTAGAGAATTTAAATTGTAGATATACTACCTATGACATATTTTTAGCATATGCTCAAATGCTTCTCTCACTAGGTGATAGAGATGTTTCAAAAATTATTATTGATGCATCTAGATTAGAAATTAGTAATCTCTCTAGAAGTCTTTGGAGAAGAATTTTGAGAAAATATTCAGACTTATTTAAGAAGTATGTATTTTCTCAATACGATATTAATAGTGAATTACCTTGGTCACATGTTAAGTCTAGTATTGATAGTCGTATTTTATGGAGAAGATATGAGGAGAGTATTAGCATGTTTTCTAGAGGTAATAACTTATAAGTGTAGTATTGTGACTAGATGTGAATGGAAAGTCTAGAAGCTAAATCTCATCTTGTGGATATTTCACGTTTCAATCTTCCTAAGAGGTATCTACAGTTTATTAATGATTCTAAAATTCAGGAATATTATAAAGAGAAGTTTGATCTTCCTCCAACATGTAGAGTTGTGAAGAAGACTAATAGTGTATGTCCAATATGTAGGAGAATTGTTGAAGCTGTAGTATATGAACACGATGGTGCAATATGGATTAAGAAGAGCTGTCCTGAGCATGGAATGTTTTTAGATATGTATTGGGGTGATGCAGAGCTATACTACTACTATATTCAGTGGGACAGGTGTGAGTATATTGGTAGTGGTGTTGAAAATCCTAATGTAGATTGGGAACATGTCAGGAAGAGTGGTCTATGTCCATATGCTTGTGGTCTATGCCCAATGCATAGATCATGTACGATACTTGCAATAATTGATGTAACTAATAGATGTAATATGAGATGTCCAATATGTTTTGCAGATATTAAGACAAGTCTA
>NZ_CEYAEZ010000191.1:0-1141 GCF_982781345.1 Desulfovulcanus sp. | reverse complement strand
TAGTGCTTTAATGTTATTTTGTAATGCATGAGTACGTTGCTCTACTTTTTTTTCTAATTTTAGGTGGCTCGCTCTTAATCGGGTTATCAGATAAGATGAAAGTGTAGTTAAAAAAGTAAACACAACCGCAATAGCAATACCAAGTAACAGCATACTATTGTCTTGCCAGCCCCTGATAGGGTAGGCTTTAAATACCCAAACGCCGTTTGGTACTTGTATGTTAAAGTCGACCGTATTTTTTGTTTTTTGGTTGTGTGAGGTAACAATGATTTGCACATTATTTGTATTGGGCATGACTTTTGAAAGCTCATAACCAATGCCTGCCTGTGGCAGTTGGGCTAAATTAACGCTTTGAATAATATCCGGAAAACGAATAAGCGCAGTGGCAAATCCCCAAAATTCTTTTCCCTGTGGGGTATCTAGATACACAGGCAACCTAGCCGCTGCACCCATACCACCTTGAAATAACTCGAAAGGGCCTGCAAGAGTTAATTTACCTGTTTTTTTGGCTAAAAATGCCTCTTGCGTTCGCAGTGGGTTCTCTAAAACATTATTACCGATAGCACTTTCATTGCCCTTAAGTGGAACAACGTGTGTAAGAATACCGTTTTTATGAAGTTGTAAGGCGTCAAGACCAGGATAAAGACTTAACATTTCAGAAGCGAGTTCTTCAAAGCCTTTAGTCTCGCCATTTTGAGTACGAATTAATGCCGCAATAGGATAGGCTGCAGAAAGTGCTTGGTTAAGATTATTTCTAATATGGTTAACGTAGCTACCCGCCACCTTTCTGATAGAGTTTTGCTTTTGCTGATAAATGTATTGATCGAGTAGATAAATTGAATACACAGATGCAAGCGTTGAGATTAACAATGTGATCAACACCAGTCTTGCTTTTATAAACAAGCTCAGTATCTGTGGTCGAGTATTAGATGGTGACAATGTAAATAACACCTAGCGTTGTTTAAGCCGCGTCCATTTAGAACAATGGCGTTTTAAGTTCCTGAAACAGTATAGCAAACAGTCATCTAAAGCATTAGGGAGATTTAATTATACTTTAAAATAACCACCGTGATTTACTAAAGCTTGAGTAAAATAATAGGCTACATTGTGAGATTAGCTAGGAAGGCACTATGTGTATTTA
>NZ_CEYAEZ010000190.1:0-1162 GCF_982781345.1 Desulfovulcanus sp. | reverse complement strand
AACTTTTCCTTTTAATATTTTACAGTTACAAATTATGAAAAACGTTAAAACTTGAGACTGAGCAATTACACACATGCAGAAGAGTAGAAAAGCAATACTCTTAATGTTTGGTATAATAGCACTAATAACAGCAATAATAGTAACAGCACTTGGACTAGCTGGTATAAGTTTAGAAGAGCCAGAAGATATAGCAGCAACAAAGATACTACACCTAAAGATATTTCAAGTAGTACCTGACCCAACAGCTGACTTTATAGCAATAGTACTTCCACTCATAGTTGGTATAGTGATAGGATATATAATAGGTGATAAGTTATGACATTCGTAATAGATTACGATCAATTAGTACCAATAATGTTCTTTATAGGAGTTGGTATAGGATATGTGCTGAGAAAGATAGTTAAGAGAAGAAGTGCAATTCTTGCAAGAGCAATACTATTCTTACTAATATTTGTAATAATATTCTTAACAACATGTAAGATGTTTCTACTAGGACTATCAGCAATATCTCTCACAACCGCATTTTCAATAGTGTCATCTCATAGAGAGAGGGAGAGATATTTAGCATATATGGGTACTATAGGATTAACATTGTCAGCAATAGCTATATCAATGCTACTATGTGGATTATATACTGAGACACAATTACTCATACTTAGAGTCTTAACAATAGGTATGTTATATATATCTCTAATACTTACACTACCCGTAACATCTCTAGCATATATGGTAAGACTATTCTTCGGAAATTCATTGACAATGATGTTCTTAACAACATACTTAATATTTAGAAAAGTTGTAAGTATAATTGAAGAATTTACAACAAGCTTAAAGATTCATGAACAATATATAAGAGGGATAATTAATAAGGTGAAATTTTCAATAGATGTGTTGAAGAGACGTGTAGTACCAATTTTAGAGAAAGCTATTGATGATATAACAGCATCATTATGCTCGAGAGGTATAGATATAACAGGATGTAATGTGAAAATACCATTACAGGTAAAATTTACGAGAGATGATGCACTACTACTTACATCATTCACAGTACCAATACTACTACTTGCAGTACTATGTCACCTATTATAGAAGTTGAAGATATGTACTTCAGGTATAGGTCAGGAGAAGATTGGATACTTAAAGGAATAAATATGAGTATTGA
>NZ_CEYAEZ010000189.1:0-1167 GCF_982781345.1 Desulfovulcanus sp. | reverse complement strand
TCAGTATGAGGTATCACAACAAAAATTAAATATTACTAATAAAAATATATCTTTAACACCTAAGAAATATAACCAATTTAATGAACTCAAATACAGCTATACCTATCCAATATATGGGTATGATACAAGTAAAGGTAGTTATTTATATTTGCAGGCATTTTTTAGTGATGTTTTATTATTAAATAGTTTAAATTTGATATATCTAAAAGATTATGAAGATAAATATTATGGATTTAGTTATAATAATATTAGTTTTTTGCCACTAGAGATTATTTATTTAAAATATGATAAAAAATATAAAAGTTCAAACCAAAGAAATTATTATGGTAGTATAAAAACAAATATACCTTTTAAAAAAGGCAGATTTAATCTAGATATTATGCTGCATAAATATTATGATGAAGATTTTAAAGATAAAGAACCTTTTATTTATGGGCTATCTTTTAATTATAGGCAGTCTTATATACTCTCTTTTGATGATAAAAAAAATATTAGTTTAAGTTTTTACCAAAAACAAGATAGAAGTAATTTGATAAACTATTTTGAGTTTTTGCCACATATTCAAGTTTTTGATAAAACTTTTGTTAGTGGAGATTTTAAATATATAGATATGTCTAATAGGTATATTAGCGATAAATCTATAAAAATAGTAAATGATAAATTTGAGAAAAAAGATGAAACAGATATTATTATAGAAGGGTTAGAGCAAAACTATTTTACAAATGATATCCAAAAGTATTCTTTGAGTTTAAAACAAGGGATAAATTATAAAAAATATTTTACTATTTTTCCTATCTCGTTACAAAAAGAAAAAATCTCTTATACAAAAAATATCTTTAAGCTAAAAAATTTTGATATTAAAGAAGATGTTTATGGGATAGATTTAGATTTATTGGTTTTACATAAGATAAATTTACCTATTAGTTTAAAATATATTAAAAACGATTTTAAAAACAATACAAAGTTTAAGTTTGAGGTAAAGACTCAGTTTTAAAAATTAAATTAAAAAGTGGTATAATATAAAAAACTAAAGAAGGAAGTTTATGCTTAAAATAGTATCATCAATAATTTCTACTATAATATTGATATATTTATTTTATGCACTTATTTATCCAGATAAAGAAAGTGTAGGGATAATCGGATTTTATAGTGCAAAATATTTATTAA
>NZ_CEYAEZ010000188.1:0-1167 GCF_982781345.1 Desulfovulcanus sp. | reverse complement strand
GTTTTTGTCATATTAGTCCTTAATATTAATTGCTAACTTTCAAGTATGCCTGACTACCTTATTATAAATTCACTAGGGTTGGCTAATTTTGCAGCTTAAAAATGTCACTTTTTTAAATTAAAGTTAATATTCACAGCAGCTTGGTTTTAAAAAAGAAAGTAAGAGAAAGTTGATGTGAGAGTATTAAAGTATTTATTTTAGAGGGGTATAGCCTTATATAGGCTAAGGACTAAATCGAGTCTTAGCGTTTCCAATCACATTGCTTTACCAGCTCAAACCAAGGGCTGGTAAAGTCCTTAGCGACAATAGGGGCGGGTAAGGTTACAGCTATATCTAGCTTGTTGGCTAAATAGCGCGCGACTAGTTGTTTCATTTTATCGCTTTCTAATTGCTCATACGCAGTTTGTAACTGTTGTTTGTCTTTTTGGCTTATAAAACCCCCAGTCAAATTTTTGTAGCCTATTTCAAGCCAAAAAAGTAATGCTTGTTTCGCTTCGTTGGGAAAGGCATGGGTTAATGTGGCCGTTGGGCTATAGAGTCGCTCAAAATTAATTTGCTGCTCTTGAATCAAAAAAACCATTAATAAATTAAGTCCGGTTGAGATTTGCCCCGCGCGTTTATCAATGTTTTGGTTATTACTTAATGCACTTCTAAAATAGCGCTCAGCTTCGGGTATGTTGCCCTCATCCAGGGCTAAATAACCTAAGTTACTCTCTATCAGTGCAGTTACATTGGGAAGCTGTAATTGTGTGGTGATTTTATGGCTATCAAGGTACAAGGCACGCGCTTTTGCAAAGTTATCTTGCGAGCGAGCAACCAATGCCATACTGTTGGTGAGTGTTAAGCGTTGACGATCGTTTTGCGCATATTTGTAAGCACATTTAAATGAGTACTGGGCATCGTCTAAATATTCTGCATGGCGAAGCCATATTCCTAAGGCACTCATAATGGTGGTCAGTTTTTGTTTGAAATAATCAGTTTGATGATGCTGAAATATTGCGTCAATCGATGTATAAAGCTCGTCATAGTGACTTGTAGGTACTGCTGTACGGGCATAGATAAGGTGCCAGCGGATAAATAATTCTGGCGGCATGAGTTGTAACCCTGTGAGGTTTTCTAAAATAGTAATAGATTGAGCTGGATTAACAGTAAGATAATCTTCGGCTT
>NZ_CEYAEZ010000187.1:0-1173 GCF_982781345.1 Desulfovulcanus sp. | reverse complement strand
TTGAGAATGAGGTATTCTCCCCGCCGCCCCGACCTAAACCCGCCCCCTTTGGCCAGGCTCGGGCACCCCCGCTATCTTTAGTGAGCTACTTTCGTACGGTTTTTTAAGAGTTTCTTTTCTAGTCTACATGTTTTTCTGTTGTTTATCGCTTGTATATGTACTTTTTTGCTCTTCTATTTTTTGTACATTGTTTAGATTATTTTGGAGTAATGCTTTAATATGATTTTACATGGTCTAGATGTGTCAGAGATGTCTAATCAAGATTTATGTAGGATTGTTATGAACATGATTGTTGAGCGAAAAGAGGTTCCTGAAGATGTTATGTATAGAGTTGCCTTATCTATCCTTAATGGAGAGTTAGATGATGTATATGTAGCAGGACTTCTAGTTGGTTTGAGAGTTAAGGGTGAGTCTGAGTCTGAGATTGTTGGATTTGTTAGAGCTATGTTAGATTCCTGTGTTAAGATTGATGTAGATAGTCTAGATCCAATAGATACTGCAGGTACTGGAGGTGATGGTTATCGCACTATTAATGTTTCAACAATATCAGGTCTATTAGCATCATATGTAGACGGTGTATACGTGTTAAAGCATGGTAATAGATCTGTAAGTAGTTCATCAGGTAGTGCAGATTTTTTAGAAAAACTTGGATTTAACATATATCTAAATCCAGAACAAGCATTAAGATTGTTAAAATCTACAAAATTCTCATTCCTATTTGCACCAATATACCATCCATTGATGAGAAATGTGATGCATATACGTAAAAAGCTTGGAGTTAGAACAATATTCAACATAGTTGGACCACTATCAAACCCGGGAAATGTTAAGAGACAGGTTATCGGTGTTTCAAATAGAGAAATAATGTACAAAATTTGTAGCGCGCTAAGTAGGCTAGGTAAGAAGAAGGTTCTAGTTATTCATGGTGATCCAGGTATAGATGAGATATCTGTATTTGGTAGAACATACATAGTAGAGTTAGATAATGGAAAAATTGAAGAATATTCAATAGATGTTGAAGATCTAGGTCTTAATAAATGGAAAATTGAAGATGTCATGGTTAGAGATTCTGAAGAAAGTGTTAGAAAGTTTTTAAAAGCATTAGAAGAGAAGCGTGGACCTATATATGAATTTATTTTAGCAAATACTGCAGCAGCACTCTATGTTGCTGAT
>NZ_CEYAEZ010000186.1:0-1178 GCF_982781345.1 Desulfovulcanus sp. | reverse complement strand
AACGCTGATAAGGGAAGTCAGTAACAACTCCATCAAACGTTTCATCTTTAAACGGCAACTCTCTCGCATCTCCCCTTATAATGTTAGCGGGTAATCCAAAAAACCTCAGATTTTTAGCACAGCCGAAGACAATCTTTTTGTAAGCTTCAACGCCGGCAAACCTCAATCCCATCAAGCCAGCTTCTATCAAAAACGTTCCAGTTCCACACATCGGATCAAGCACGAAGTTTCCAGCGGTTATGTTCACCATAGCCCTGCCAATCCTCGGCAGTATTACACATGGCATTGAAAACGGTCTCTTATTCGGATGTCTCTCCAAAAACTGCTTCTTGTTTGTTTTGTGAATTAAAAAGCCCACGTAGCATTTATCCGCAACGTAAACCTTTACGATTGTCTTTGGGTTTGTCAGATTTATCTTAGCTCCCCTTTTCCAAAGTATTCCTCCGAGCCTTCTCTCAAGCTCTAAGCTCTTAACTTCCCTAACACCAATCTTCGTAACCCTAACACAACAGCTATCGCAAATCGGAATTTCCTTAAACACTTCTTCAAGCTCTTCTAAGCTACAGACTGCATAGAATTCCGCAACCTCATGAGTTAAAGCCAGTCTGTTCAACTTCTCCACTTCGGATGTTTCAGCCACTAAAATCTGTTGATCTTTATAGAGTTCTTTAGCGTTAAGTAAGTTCAAAACTTCAAACCTTGCCAAGCATTCATTTTCGCCTGAGAGGTAGAATATCAGCTTCATCTCTTTTTCTTCTTGCCTTTAGCTTTTTCCCTTTCTCTAATCTCATTTATCTTCTTTGCAAGTTCGATCATGAGCTTTATCTTCGAGTTGTTCTTTGGAACAACCACTCTACCACAGTCTTCCCACCAACACTTTGGATATTTTTTCTCTTCTGGCTTGCATGGGATTCCAAGTTCTTTGCAGGCTTGAACGAGTTCTTCAAGCTTTACATTTGGAATCGCAAATCTCAGGGGTATCTTTCTGCCTTCACTTCTCTTCTTTCTTGCATCTAAGTTTACAGTCCAGATAACGCATTCTTTCATTATCTTCGCCTCCTCTCCAACTCAGTCCAGATCTCATCGAGTTTTATGTCGAGTTTAACAAGCAGAACGAGTAGGTGATATATCAAATCTGCGGTTTCGTAGATTATATCATCCCTCTTACCATCTTTCAC
>NZ_CEYAEZ010000185.1:0-1188 GCF_982781345.1 Desulfovulcanus sp. | reverse complement strand
AAAAGTTATAGAATATATGAGTGATGTATTAAATCCACCACTAATATACTATAGAAGAGATAAGAATATAGTAGAAAAACCTATAAGAAGAAGATCAAGATTAGAATTATACAAATACTTCACAAATAATCTATCAATGATACCTGAAGAAAAGCAATATTATGTTATTGATAAGAATAGTGGTGAAGTTATTGGAGTTCTAGATGAAGCTTTCGTAGCAGAGTATGCACAACCAGGTCTAAAATTCGTGTTTAGAGGTAAGGTATGGGTTATAGATAACGTATTTAAAGATAAGATCATAGTTGAAGAAGCTAAAGATCCAATAGGTGCAATACCTGCATGGATTGGTGAAGAGATACCAGTACCATATGATATAGCTCAATCAGTATTAGATTTACTTGAGGAGATAGAATTTTTATGGAAAAGTTATAAATCTTATAGAGATGTTGTTGAGCATTTATATGAAAAACTGAATATATCTAGAGAAACTATAGAGAAAGTAGTTAGGAAAGTTATTGAACATATATCTATGGGATATCCAATACCTGGAAAGCGTAGAGTAGTTATAGAGAATATAGGAAGTATATATGTTATATACATAATGCTTGGAACATTAGGTAATAAGACTCTATCTAGGATACTTGCAGAGTTAATATCAAGTAAGTATGAAGTATCTGTGAAAGAGTATGCTGATCCTTATGCGATAGTTCTAGAGTTGGGAAGTGAATTACCTGTTGAGGAGATATCTAAAACAATTCTTGAGCTTGGTAAGCTTAGTGAAGAGGAAATTGAAGAGCTTGTTGCAAAGACTATGCTAAAATCAGGATCTTTTAAGAGAAGATTTATACATGTTGCTAGAAGATTTAATGCAATACCTAAAGATGCAGATTCAAGTTCAATATCAATATCAGCATTAATTGATGCTTTTAAAGAGACTCCTGTTATTGAAGAAGCAGCTAAAGAATATATGAGTAAGGATGTAGATATCGAATCACTATTAAAATTTGTTCAAAATGTTAGAGAAGGTATAGAGATCTCTACAATAAAGACAACAGAACCAACACCACTTACTAGAGAGATATTGGAGAGAGTTAGTGGTAAGTTTGAACTTTCAGGTCCTGAGGGTCATAGATTAATGATTAAATTAACATTTAGATCTAGAATCTTAAATGAGATTATAACATTAAT
>NZ_CEYAEZ010000184.1:0-1190 GCF_982781345.1 Desulfovulcanus sp. | reverse complement strand
CAGATTATTGTTAAACCTTTTAACTAATAGATAGATAACCCTATTTGCACTCTTTATATCTCTGAATCCTGCCCAGTATCGGGTTAGTTGTTCTATATCACGGATAAAGCGCTCTAAGGGATTGGTGCTCTTTATTAAGGAATGGAATTTAGCTGGAAATTTTAAGAAGGTTAAGGTCTCAGCTATGTTTTTAGTAAGGATCTTAAAGAATTTAGGCTCCTTATCCTGGTAGAGATTTTTAAATTCATTCAGCCTCTTTAAGAATTCTTCTCTGGTTTTAGCTTTATAGTGATTGTAAGCAGTTTTTCTTATTTGAGGAAGGAGCCTTTTATTATGGATATATCTTAAGGCTTCCCTTACATAGTGAATTGAGCAAATCTGGATATCTTTATTAGGATATACAAATAAAAAGGCATTCTTAATACATCTTTTACCATCACAGATAACCATTCTTAGATTATTTCCTTCTAAACCTTTATCTTTTAAATCAAAGAAAAAATTGGTATAGTTTACTTCATTTTCACTGGATACTATTTTAAAATAAAGAATCTCATACCTTAAATCCTCTTTTATCCCTATGCAGAATAAACAAGGCCTTTTCCTTTTACTCTCAGGGCTTATCTTTATATATTTGGCATCTACAATTAGAAATAGATATTCATCAATTAGTTTCTTCTTTAAAAATTGATTAACTAAGCTATCTAATCTTTTTAGGATATTAGATGCGGTTTGATGGCTTATACTTGATTCTGAGAAGAAATTATAGAAAAACTGGGCTGTTTTTCTGGTAGAGGAGCCATTTAAAAAACAATTAAGTATTGCATAGTCAAATTCATCTAACCTTCTTTGATAGGCCTTTATGAGCCTAAATTTAACTTTTCTCCTTGCCCGAGGGACTAAAAAATTATCAATTCTGCCTCCAATATGGGTAATAAGGCTTCTTGGCCGGTATCCATTTCTATACCCTTCTCTTAAGCGAGTGTGTTGATACTTCTCTGCTTTTAATATGGCTTCTAATTCTTTGTTTAAACTGTATTCTAACACATCTTTTATCATTTGCTTTACCTTAGCTCTTATATCCTCCCAGAATACCTCCTTCGGTAAAATTCCCTTGACTCCAGCCCATCTTAGTAGTAAATTTTTACCAGAATCAAAATTTATCTGTTTCATAGGCTATACACCTCCTTCCT
>NZ_CEYAEZ010000183.1:0-1193 GCF_982781345.1 Desulfovulcanus sp. | reverse complement strand
CATATAAGACCCTACGGAGCAGAGTTTAGTTAGAAGAAAATCTTTTGTAATTTGAAGGGATTTTATATTTTGTTCTTGACATGTAAGACCCTACTAATTATCTTCTCAATATGGCACATTTCCATATCAAAAGGAAAAAGGGAAGACCCTACCTCTATGTCCGGGAGATTGCTCGTGTAGGTGGTAAGCCAAAGGTCATCTCTCAAGTTTATATCGGTTCCCCTGAACGGGTTGTGGCTTTAACAAAAAGGGGACGGCCAATTGTGAGACTTCGGGTAGAAGAATTTGGCTCACTGTGGATCGCTCAACAGATAGATGCTGAGGTGGACCTGGCTAACATTGTTGACAGTGTTATCCCTCGCGGTAGCCGTGAAAAAGGACCTTCGATTGGAGAGTACTTTCTTTATTGTGTGTGGAATCGGATGGTAGAAGCAGTGAGCAAGAACAGGTTGGCCGAGTGGTACCGCTCCACAGCTATACAACAGATCCGACCGGTTGAGATCGAAGAGCTTACGAGCCAGCGCTACTGGGAGAAATGGAATAGAGTGAGCGAGGCCGATCTTCGGCAGATTGCACAGCGGTTTTTTGAGCGTATCTGGGCACTTGAGTCACCAAACGCGGACTGCCTTCTTTTTGACACCACAAATTACTATACCTTTATGGCGAGCCACACCAGGTCTGAGCTCGCACAACGAGGCAACAACAAGGATGGCCGCCACCACCTACGTCAGATAGGCCTGGGACTTCTGGTGGCCAGAGACACAAGACTGCCGCTCTATTACTGTGTGTACCCAGGGAACCTTCACGATTCCAAGTTGTTCGAAGCAGTGATGGACGAGATGTTTGGTATTGTTTGTGGACTGAACAAGACAAAAAAGCGTCTTACCGTGTCATTGATAAGGGGATGAACTCTGAAGACAATTATGCCTGGATTGATGAGCATTCACAAGTCCATTTCGTAACGACTTACTCCACCTACTTTGCACAAGAACTCGCTGCTGTCCCTTTAGATCAATTTGAACCTGTGGACATAAAAAAGAACAGGAGATTTGTGGCCGAGGGTAAAGAGGAGGAGTGCTTGTTTGCCTATCGAACAAAGGGGAAGTACTGGGGTAAGGAACGAACGGTAGTTGTGCTATACAACCCAGCTACGGCACGGAAGCAGGAATATACACTAAGCAGTAAGCTTGACA
>NZ_CEYAEZ010000182.1:0-1199 GCF_982781345.1 Desulfovulcanus sp. | reverse complement strand
TTAAAAATGTAAATGCAGGCAAAGGTTTACCAAACTTTCAACCCTTCAAAGAATTTGGAGTAGGGAAGATGCCTTTTGATGCCATGATAAAAGACAACACGTATATCGTAGGGTTTTTTCTTTCAAAATCTTTTGGTGTTATAGATCTAGATGAGATGAAATTTACAGAGATAAAAGTCACAGCCAAAGACAATAAACCTGTACTTAAAATTCCCCATTTTGGTTTTTGGTCACTCAGTAAAGATAGAACTTTTATCCCCGCTGTGGGTGACAATGCAGTGATGGTATATGACACAAAATTTAACTTCATTAAAAACATAGAGACACAAGGTTTACCTGTCTTTACTTCACTTAGTCCAGATAAGAAGTATTTGGCTGTGACCTTTTCAGGTAAAGATTTTCCTACTATTGAGATAATCGATACAAAAACGTTAAAAATTATGGAAACTTTTACCTTTAAAGGTAAAGTACTTCATCTTCGTTGGTCTAATATAGATGAATATTTGTATGTCTCAGTGAATGGACAAGGTGACAAACGTGACCAAAATAAGGTCAATGTCATTAATACCAAAGAGTGGTATTTGGAGCGTGAAATTTTTAATATTAAACATCCTTCAGGTATTTTCATTTATCAGAGGGGATGAGAGTCAATAAGTGCAAGTCCTGCTTTATACTTGATTTTAGGATTTTATTTTTTAGTTATTATGAATAAAAGGAGCGTATTATGAAAGGTTTTTTACATCCAGTTATGATTACATTTTATGTGGTGACACTTATTATCTCTTTACCTTTTATGCTTCCTGATAAAAGTACAAAAGTCTATACAGATAAAGCGTTAAGAGAAGCTGCACTTTCACGAAATATGTTACCTGTACCTAAAGACTATGATGCCTTACTCAAGGAAGTAGATACAAAAGATAACCCTATGAGCAGAGAGAAAATAGCTTTAGGGAAAAAACTCTTTTTCGATACCTTACTTTCACAAGATAAAACAATTTCATGTGCTTCGTGTCATAACTTAAAAGAGGGTGGAGATGATGATGTACCTACTGCGATAGGGTATTTAGGGCAAAAGAATCCTTTTCATTTAAATTCTCCAACAGTACTTAATGCAGCACTTGCAAAATCTCAGTTTTGGAATGGACGTGCTAAAGATGTTGAGGAACAAGCAGGAGGTCCTGTACAAGCACCTTTTGAGA
>NZ_CEYAEZ010000181.1:0-1201 GCF_982781345.1 Desulfovulcanus sp. | reverse complement strand
CGAGGGTTCATTTTGGCCACATTATTAAATTTAAAACTAAAAAAGCCAAAATGAAAGCGCAGCGTCCCCTTGAGTTTTGTTCAATTTTCGTTTTGTCTAATTTATCCACAAAATGTTTAAATAAATCCCTAAACAATTCTGTTAAATGGGCAATAAAATTATTACGATCATTATCGTAATGCTGATTTTGAATATCAACTAATGTTGCGCCAATACAACGTTCGGCCATCATTATATTAAATTTTCTTTCAAAATCAGAATCCTGCATAATAACTGGAAGTTTTTTGTATTCTCCAAGCCAATTTTGCAGATATTTAATAACCTGCCTGGCTGTTACGCTTTGATCACGCAAACTTTTAATACCTGCCCAAAGATGAAAAGTGGTATCATAAAATTCAGGACGATAAGACCAAAACAAATTTGACATCAATACATATTCGCCATTTGATAGCTTGAAAATATCATCGTAGGTGAAATGTCCGTGCATAAATTCCGTTTTTATTGTTGGCAAATGTTTGCCAGCCAGAGAAAGAAATTTTTCTACGTTTTTTACTTCTACTTCCGCCAGATACCCCTTAGATTGCGCGATTTTTGCCCAATGTGAAACACGTTGGGCGGTAAAAACTAAACTGCTTTGCTCATTCGGCTCTCTTTCAATCCAAGGTTCGCGCAAACATTTAGTCTTATATTCTTGATAGAGAGCGCAAAAATCCTCTATTTGTTCTTGATTGGCAAATGGAGGTTGATAAATTTGAGGTGCATCAACATATTCCAAAAGTAAATAACCGTAACCGTCTTGCTTGTTCCATTTTGAGCCGTCATATAATTTTGGTAATCTGATTTTTGTGCTCTCGTTCTGGTCGTTAAGTCTGTTAATCATATCAATTTCATCAACATCTGGCTGAAGCCCTTGGATTTTTAGAACAGCTGGTTTATCTTGCCAATTGCCTTTGTAAATCAAACTTCCAACCTTATCTTTATCATAAATCTGGCCGCGAAAAATTTTTTTCTCTGGCTGAAAGTTTGTTTTGGTTGTTATTTCGTCAAGCACTCTTTGTTCATGATCTGCAAAATTGGCGTGCTTAAAATATTTTTCAGTAATTTTATTGCCCATGTTTTATTGAGTTAAAAAGCAAAAATTGAGTAAAATTTCGCATAGCCGCTGTTATCCGAAGTGTCGCGAGCGAAGCGAGCGACACGG
>NZ_CEYAEZ010000180.1:0-1218 GCF_982781345.1 Desulfovulcanus sp. | reverse complement strand
TGTTTTTTGCTTATAAAACCGTTCACTGAAAGGGTGAAGACAATGAGTCATACATTTGATGCAATTGGTGGTCGTTTTCGTGTAGAACAAAGCCACAAGATGCTTACTCCCTATGGTGGTTTGGTAGCATTTTCATCCTTTTTGTTTAAGTTGGGGGTCATAGATAAACTGGTAAAGACTTGTCCCGTACATCGCAGCAGTCCTAATGCCACTCCAGTTAAAGATATATTGGTTGGCTTTATCCTCACATGCGTACAAGAGGGCAAGCGCTTCAAGGACATCCGTTACGTACAGCATGATGCTGTTGTAGGCAAAGTATTTGGTGTAGAACGCCGCATTCCAGGTGATGATACTATTCGTCGCTTTTTCAGTCAGGTAAGTGGTGAGGCAGGTCATAGGTGGCTGCAAGAAGTTGAAGGAGTTCTGCACGGTTTACTTCGAGCTCCTTACGTACTTGATTGGGACAGTACAGTTACCACACGCTATGGTTCACAAGAGTCTGTTGCAGTTGGCTATAATACTCATAAACCAGGCCGCGGCAGCCATCACCCGTTGATCTGTACGGTTGCCGGTTCGCGTCTTTGCTTGGACATGAGTTTTCGTCCTGGCAATTCATCATCAAGCGCAGGCTGGATAGAGATGCTGGAAGACATACTATCGCGTCTTCCAAAGGACAAGCATCCATTTTTAAACCGTGCAGATATTGGTTTTTGCAGCGAGAGCTTTCTTGCGTGGCATGAGGAACGCGCGGATCGTCCTCACTATCTGTTCAGACTTCGTAAGACCTCACGAGTGCAAGAAGCTCTTAGACAGGTGGGTGAGAAATCATGGCAAGGAGCATGCAGTTTTGGAGCGCTGCAAGTAGCTGAAGTTAAATTGCAATTGATGGGTTGGACTCGTCCGCGCCGAGTGATCTTACAACGACGATTAATTTCCAAGGAGAGCCCGGAAGAAAGTGGGACGCTCTTTGGTCTTTGCGATTATGAGTATGCCGCATGTGTAACAAGTCTTCTTCCTTCTCAATTTGATGCATTTCAAATAGTTGATTTCTACCAACAGCGAGCAGATTGTGAAAACGTCTTTGATGAGTTGAAAAACCAATGGGGTTTAGCCGGATTCTGTTCTCAAAAATCCAATGTGACTGAGTTGGCTGCAAGACTGACAATCCTCAGTTATAACCTATGGAGCTTATTCGTCCGTTTTTTCAACCTGAACAAG
>NZ_CEYAEZ010000179.1:0-1221 GCF_982781345.1 Desulfovulcanus sp. | reverse complement strand
CTACTATTATTGGAAATGGTTGGGGTGCAGGAACATGGGGTCGGGGAACATGGGGAAGCTCGACATCTTTGTCTGTTGCTGGTCAAACGCTTCGTATATGGTCGCACGATAATTTTGGTGAAGACCTGTTAATTAACGTGCGTGATGGCGGTATATATTATTGGGACAACACAAATGGATTAGCTACTAGAGCCGTTGAGTTGTCTGATGTAGCGGGTGCTAACAAAGTTCCTACAATAGCAAAGCAAGTTCTTGTTTCTGATCGTGACCGTCATGTTATCGCTTTCGCATGTGATTCAGAGCTAGCACCCGGAGTTCAAGACCCATTGCTTATAAGATTTTCTGATCAAGAGAATATAACTGAATGGCAGTCTCTTGTGACAAATACAGCAGGAGACTTACGGATTGGCGCTGGTTCAAAGATTGTTACGGCTATAGAAACAAGGCAACAAGTTCTTGTTTTTACTGATGTTTCACTACACGCCATGCAATTTTTAGGGCCTCCTTTTACATTCGGTATAAACGAAATATCTACAAACATCACAATTGCTGGGCCTTTATCTGCAATCGCTGTAGAGGACAATGTATTCTGGATGGGTGCGGAAGAGTTTTATGTTTATAGTGGTGCGGTGCAGCGCCTGCCATGCTCTGTAAGAGATTATGTGTTTAGTGATATTAATAATGACCAGTTGGAAAAAATAGTTGCCTCAACAAATACGGCATTTTCAGAGGTAACTTGGTTTTATCCTTCATCATCAAGTAACGAAAATGATCGCTATGTAACATATAATTATGATCAAAAAATATGGTATTATGGAAACTTGTCTCGTACATTCTGGCTTGATCGTGGCGTAAATAGTGATCCAATTGCAGCAGCAACAGATCATTACTTGTACTTTCATGAAGTTGGCTTTGACGATGGTAGTACAAGTCCTGCAAGTGGAATCAGCGCTTATATTGAATCAAGCCAAATGGACCTTGGAGAAGGTGAGCAGTTTGTATTTATGCGACGAATGATACCAGATGTTACTTTTAGAAACTCCACCAATCCAGAGCCTAGTGCTACTATGACATTGAAGGTAAGGAACTTTCCGGGGGGAAATTACTTATCATCTGATGCCAGCACCGTGTCTAAAACGGCTTCTGTTCCCATTGAGCAGTTTACGGATCAGGTATTTGTTCGGCTTAGAGGTAGGTCGTTTGCATTCAGAATTGAAAGCG
>NZ_CEYAEZ010000178.1:0-1229 GCF_982781345.1 Desulfovulcanus sp. | reverse complement strand
ATAATCCGGCGATTGCGCCTTGGGCGAAAACTCCTAATGTTTTTGTCATATCAACGAATTGCCATACCGCCAACTTCATTCCCTGCACTGTTATGCCGCAAGCCAAAGCGGCTATGGAAAATTTAACAACTGAATATAATATTCTTATTTCATCCATATTCCCTATTTCAACGCGCAATATAATCCAAAGTATTACAAAATTAATTATGCTTGCGATTGAAAAAGCAAGCGCCAATCCTTCAACGCCCATATTTTGAGCAAGCCATAAAGATAAAAATACATTCGCTATTACCACTGCCAGCCCTATGTAAAAAGGGCGCTTAGAGTCATGGCGCGCGTAAAATACGCGAATTAGCAATGGAATAGTGGCTTGGGCGAATAAGGAAAGGGAAAAAAATCCCAAAGTATTGATTGTAAGAACCGTATCCTCCCAGTTAAAATGGCCAGTTCCCAGAACTACGCGGATAATCTGTGCGCGCAGAGTTAAAAGCAGGACAGTTGACGGAACAATAAAAAATAAAATCTGCCTTATTGTATGGGAAAAATTTTCAACTAACTTTTTTTTATCAAAAGCTACGGCTGATAGAGTGGGAAATGCGGCTAAGGCGAATGAAATGCCGAATATGCCGATCGGAAAATATTGCAAGTTATTGGCAAAATTAAATACGGTCAATGAACCGCTCGCGAGCGTAGAGGCGATTACCGTAATAACGAGCAGATTAATCTGCACAATCGCCAAACTCATAGTCCGCGGTATCATCATCCTCCCGATTTTTCGCACATTTTTGTCTTTAATATTAAATGCTAATTTATATCTAAACCCTAAATTCGCAACCATCGGCAATTGAATCAGCATATGCAAAAATGCTCCAAGCACAACTCCCCAAGCAAGGCCGTTAATTCCGTAAACCGGCACAAAATACAAAGCGCCGATTATAATTCCGATATTATACATTATCGGCGCCAAAGAATAAACGAAAAACCTTTTGAACGACTGCAGTACTCCGCCAAGCACGCTTGAAATTCCTAAAAATATCGGAGACAAAAACATAATCCGAGTCAGCGCGACCGTTAAGGCATGGCTTTCCTGATTAAAGCCGGGAGCGACTAATTTCATTAAATAGGGCGCGAAAATAATTCCCAGCCCGGCTAAAACCAACAAACTTAAGCCTAACATATTTAAAATATTATTGGTGAGTGTCCACGCTTCTTTATTGCCCCGAACAATC
>NZ_CEYAEZ010000177.1:0-1229 GCF_982781345.1 Desulfovulcanus sp. | reverse complement strand
GCTAGTTTGCCTATCATAGCAGCTGAACGTGCCATGCAAGATAAGCAGAATAAATATTCTGAACTTGGCGCATTAACTGGCGTGCCTACATTTATCGTAAATGACAAATATAAAATCAATATTAATACAATCAAGAGCCAACAAGAGCTTGATGAGTTAATTAGCTTTTTACTAAAACTATAATTTTTGGAGCACCATAATAATGATCAAATTAGTTAAAGCAGGGTTACTTGCTGTATTACTCCCTTTAGCTGCAACCAGTTTTGCTGCCACTTACGAAGAGGGCGTGCATTATGATGTCGTCTCTGATCGTGCAACCAGAAAACCAGAAGTAAAAGAGTTTTTCTCTTTTTACTGTCCTGCATGTAATAACATGGAACCACTGCTGGCCGAGATCAAACCTAAGCTAGATAAAAACGTAAAGTTTAAGAAAAGCCATGTAGATTTTGTGGGTGTACGTGACCCAGAACATCAAACCATGATCAGCCAAGCATTAGCTACAGCTGAAGTACTACCTCAAAAAGATAAAATTATTTCAGCGATGTTTGATCATATCCATGCAAAGCGCGCTCGTTTTAATGAGCTTGCTGATGTAAAAGATGTATTTTTAGCTCAAGGCGTAGATGGCGACAAGTTTGATAAATTATTTGAAAGCTTCTCGGTACGTACACTTAGCTCTAAAATGAAACGTGACCAAGATTACTTTAAAGGCAAAGGGGCACTTCGTGGCGTTCCTACGTTTATCGTTAATGGTAAATACAAGCTTAACTTAGGTGGTGAGTCAGGCATTTCAACGCCAGAAGATGTAAGCGCACTCATTAATTACTTAGCAAATAAATAAGTAGTTTGGTTAAATAACAAAGCTCCTTAAGGAGCTTTTTTATTTGGAGAAGAAAATTCATTATGGAAAAAATTTTAATCTCAAGTTGTTTGTTAGGTTTGCCAGTTCGTTATGATGGTAAAGGACAAACAATATTGCACCCTCAACTTAATTTGTGGCAAAAGCAAAATAGATTAATTGTATTTTGTCCTGAGATTGCTGGTGGTTTACTCGTGCCTAGAGCGCCCGCTGAGATAAAGCAAAATCGAGTTATTACAAATACTGCTGAGGATGTAACAAGTGCATTTGAAGCTGGCGCTAATAAAGCATTAGCCCTTTGTAATAAGCATAATATTCGCTTTGCTTTACTAAAAGAGTCTAGTCCTTCGTGTGGCCGTAATACAATTTA
>NZ_CEYAEZ010000176.1:0-1233 GCF_982781345.1 Desulfovulcanus sp. | reverse complement strand
GCACACACGACCGGCATCACCTGCGCCAATGAAGCGCAGCGGAATTGGCGTCAGGTGAATGCCATTGTTATGCCCTGGATTTAATCATTTTTTCTTGCTACCCATTGAGTATGTTCTCTGGAAAAAGCCGCTTCACTATTTACAACAAAATCAGACAATTCTTTTTCATTTTTTACAGATAGAGCTTCTCCTTTTATTAAAACCAACTCATGAGCGGCCAATGCATACGAAGAACTCAACTCATTGTGTTTTTTAGCCTGCAACCATGTCAAGGTTCCACCTGCTGCTGTAGCTATTACCTCAATGGGATAGCTCTGAGCGGGATTTTTGATTCTCAATAAAAGCATAAACACAGCGGCGGAATGCAAAACGACAGAACACCAAAACCAAAATGTTGCACGTTTTTTGTTATATATTGCTTTTTTTGAATACCATTCAGATTGATCTTGTATTCGTTCTGTCTTATAGATATTTAATCTTTCGTTGATATCTAATGCTCTTATATTTTTCATTTTTTCTGTGATCGGGTCTTCTATCTCGGCATATGAACCCAACATGGTAGAAATACTTCTATTTTGATTCAATATAGCCTTTAGATCATTTATAAATTCTTTTGACACAATTTCTATATTTTCAGTATCATGATAGGGTTCAGTACGCATAATCCATCGCCAAGCTCTTGTTTTTACGGACTCAGCGACAGCTCTACCATTATACCAAACATCATCTGGGCGCTTAACTCTTAACCAAATTAGTATACCTAAGGTAATGAGAAATAAGGTTGCCGATAGAATGGCTCCATTTGTTGTGCCTGAATATCGATAAGAAATATAGCTGGCCAGAATTAGCAAAATCAAATAACACGCAAGACTTCTATAATAAATCTTTTGTGCACAGATAGAAGCATTATCTGCTGACTGATATAAACCAGGAAGATCTTTATCTGTTACACCATCTTTTATTCCTATTTTTTGGGCGTCTGCCGCCGTCGAGAGGAATTCCCTCCAGTTTCCTTTTTCTGCTTGTGTCTCTATGTATTCGAGTATTTTTTTCTCGTGTTCTGGTGTTATTTCTTGCCATGGTGTTTGTTTTTGTTGTGGGGGGTTTAGTAGTGGGTGTGGCCTGAGTTTTATGGTCATTTTTACTTGATTTGTTTTAGTGGAGGCAGGTTTGGTGTTGGTTGTTGGTTGGTGTTGGTTGTTGTTTTTGGTTGTCGTTGTTGGTTGTTGTTGG
>NZ_CEYAEZ010000175.1:0-1246 GCF_982781345.1 Desulfovulcanus sp. | reverse complement strand
TAGTGATATCTGATTGAGCTGTTATTGATGGTTTATATAAATACACTCCAGTAGTTAAATCAAAATAACCAAAAGCACTTGTAGAATCTGTTAATTCAGTACAAGTTGTACCAGTGCAACCATATGCGTCAGAGTTTCCTGTCCAAGTTCCAGCAGTTTGTATTTTACCTACATTTCTATGCAGCCAAAGATAAAGTCCATCTAAAGCAGCAGAATCAAAAAAACCTCCAGACTTAATTGTTAAATTATATTGTTGCTTAATTGCTTCAATAATATTTTTAATTGGTATAGCTGGTTTTAAATCTTCTGGAAATACACCTCTATTTGCAATTGCTGAACCTGTAACAGCTAAATTATATTGTGTGCTTGGGTCTGGGTGTCCGTAATTACTTGTGCTATAAGTAAAAGGGTTTGAGTGCGCTATTAATGGATAAATAACTGCATCAGTATATGAAACACCGCCAACAGTAAAATCTAAACCATCTGAAAACCCATCTTTAATATTTGTGTAAGTTGCGTTATAATTAAAATTATTTAACCAAGTTAAAGCATCTAAATTGTCATCTTTAAACATTTCCTTTAACGAAATTGTATTTCCAAAAAAGGTTACTTTATACATTGAAGGTTGGCCATTTTTTAAAACAGCTTCTTCTAATTGTACTTTGCCAAACTTAAATTCTAAATGATTTAATTCTATTCTAGCACTTGAAATTATTTGATTATCAAAACCATCTATTTCAGGATTGTACCAATGCTTAAAAATCTTGTTATTAGTTTTAGATGCTGGTAAATTAAAAGTCCTTGAATAGTCTGTAAATACTTTATCTATATCTTTTATGTCTTGTATAACTTGAGTTAACTCAATCAAATCTTCTTCCATTAAATCAACTCTAACAAAATCTTGTGTAGTTGTTGTGTTTCTTAACTGTGGCTGTATGTATAGAATAATTTTCTGCACTATCTGATGTTGTTTACTAGACTAAATGATTTATCAAAACTCATTGTGTAATTAATTAACCTATCGTTTAAACCTGTCTTTTTAGCAAATGAACTTTCTTTTAAATTAACTGGAAATATGTTAGCACTTGAATCTGTTAGCCAGATGTATTCACTAACCATCAACTCTTCAAAATATGGATTCATTAATTCGTTAACAAAACCAGTATTTAAAACAATAGATTCTGTTGCATTTGCATTGAATGTTTTCTTTGCGTGTGCTGTTGTAGAATAAGTATTAAATGTCAAT
>NZ_CEYAEZ010000174.1:0-1246 GCF_982781345.1 Desulfovulcanus sp. | reverse complement strand
GTGCACCCAAATCGCCCTTTATATTCACCAGTTCAAATAAATGATATCCGCCGAGCGCTAGGATGAAGCCGGTGAGTGGCAATAATTCACCGTGTCCTGATTTGTTTATCATTTTGTTTATGAGTGGCATGGCGGGGAATAAGGCAAGTAATGCAAGCGCCCATACCGAAGGAAGCTTGCCTGTGGCTACGACCAAAAATATTACGGCGAACACGTCTTGCATAACTAAAATGCCAATAGCTAAACGCCCGTGACGGGTTTTGCTTTCACCACTTTCTTCTAACACCTTTACCACGCAAACGGTGCTGCTAAAGCTTAAGGCAAATGCAATAAGAGCAGCACTTTCCCAAGTAAGACCGTCTACAAAATTAGCTGCTATCGTCCCCATAGCAAATAAACAACAGGTAATAACACCTACCCAAACTAAGGTATGTGTGATGCTTCCAGCCCAAACCTCGCGACGACTCAAGTCACGAATATTGAGCTTTAACCCAATGGTGAAGAGCATGATAGTAATACCCAAATTAGCTATTTGGGTTAAATCTTCGGTTAAGGTATAGCCTGCGAAATTTAATAAAAAGCCAGCAACGAGATAGCCGACAAGTGGAGGAATGCCGATAAGCTTAACCGTTAAACCGCACGCAAATGCGAAGAGAAGAAATGCATACTCCATGAATTACCTTTCAAAATAGTTATACGTAAAAACCGTAGCCTTTAATAAGGGTACAACACTTTTATATCTGGATAAGCTATCGATTTTTATTATTGATAGTGGTTATCAGATACCAAGTGTTTAAGGTGTAAATACTTTCTGTAGATTAACATGCAATAGCTTGTTTTCGCAGCTAAAAAGCGTGTTTTTATTGCTGAGTATTTTTTCTGTTATATGCGTGTTCTATCGCACTAATGGTAACGCGTAACCGATAGGTGTGCCTAATAGGTTGTTCAAATTAAGTTTTCAAATCAGCTATTTACCGCCAAGGCAAATCTAGATCTCACTTTTGGGTGTATTGAAGAAGGTTAGTGGCTTAGTATGCAAATAAAACATGACCAAAATAAAGAAGGACTTTAAATGCGTATTACAATATTAGGCGTGCTTAGCATGTTGGTTGTTTTTAATGTAGCAATTGGTTTGCTTTGGACTCCCATTTGGTGGTTTTTGTTACTCTCTGTCACCCTTCTTATTTTTGGCTTATACGACGCGTTTCAATCAAAACATGCCATATTGAAAAACTTTCCATTGATA
>NZ_CEYAEZ010000173.1:0-1260 GCF_982781345.1 Desulfovulcanus sp. | reverse complement strand
TTTCGTTGCAGTAGGCCTGCATCGCCAAATACAGATAGGCCGAATAAAACTCCTTGTTCACCTGTTCATTCAACGCGTCTTGAATTTTGTCCGTAATCATCGTGCTCTCCTGGTTAAACCTTGTAAAAAACTATCCTCCCACCCCACGGATCAGTCAATTTCATTCGCCCGTTTGGCCGACTCCACCGTGTTGAACAATAACATCGTAATCGTCATCGGGCCCACGCCGCCCGGCACCGGCGTAATCATCGAGGCCTTTTCCTTCACCGCCTCAAAATCAACATCGCCCACCAAGCGGTAGCCGCGTTCGCGGCTGGCGTCCTCCACCCGGTTCACGCCGACATCGATCACCACCGCGCCCTCGCGAACCATATCCGCGGTGATGGTATTCGGGAAGCCCGAGGCCGCAATAATGATATCCGCCTGGCGCGTAAAGTGCCCGACATCCTTGGTGCGGGTGTGGCACAGCGTGACCGTGGCATTCGCCCCGTCCTTTTTCTGCAGCAGCATATTAGCCACCGGCTTGCCCACAATATTGCTGCGGCCGACGACGACCACATGGGCACCCGAAGTCTCCACGCCGCTCCGCGCCAGCATTTGCACCACGCCGTGCGGCGTGCACGGCAGGAAGGTCTCTTCGCCGATCATCATCTTGCCCACGCTCATCGGGTGGAACCCGTCCACATCCTTATCGGGACTGATCGCCAGCAACACCGTCGCCTCATTGATATGTTTGGGCAGCGGGAGCTGAACCAGAATCCCGTTGATTTTCGGATCGTTGTTCATTTGCTCCACGAGGGCCAGCAGCTCCTCTTGGGAGGTTTCGGCAGACAACCGGTTGTCGTCGGAATAGATGCCGATCTTTTCGCAGGCACGCTCCTTCGCCGTCACATACGATTGCGACGCCGGATCGGCCCCCACCAGAATCACGCCCAGCCCCGGCACTATGCCCTGCTCTTTCAGCGCGGCCACTTCGATCTGCAGTTCGTCCCGTATCTCCGAAGCAATCTGCTTCCCATCAATAATTTTTGCCGACATATCGTCCCTTTCAATCCGTTAAAAAAATACTGTCGCCGGACCCTTCAACCCGGCGTCTTTATATTCCGGCAACGCCCGGACAGGCAGCGCCCATCCCATTACCGCCGGGCCTGCCTACGCGCCCCCGCGGAGAATTTCATCGACGGCATCGAGAAACGCGAACATTTCCGGTGCGGTGCCGATGGTGATGCGCAGATACTTCTTGGTGCGCTCATCGCTGCC
>NZ_CEYAEZ010000172.1:0-1263 GCF_982781345.1 Desulfovulcanus sp. | reverse complement strand
AAACATAATTTTGTTGGTTGGTGTTTATTAAAACCTGCTTTAGCCAATAATTCTAAAGCTCTGCTTCTTTTAAAGTATAACCCTTTATTCCGCCAATCATTTTATCTTGTTTTTCATTATCAAAAGAATTGAAACCCAACAAAATACTAGCATTAACTTTTTTTAATTCTTCAACTAGCTTTTTGCTGTTTGTAATTCCATAATCAGAGTTCCAAAGATTTGCTAACCTATCATCTCCAATTACATGACCTTTTGTGAAAATTAAAGGAATAATATCTAAATCTTTTAAAAATCTTAGAAATTCAGCACTGCCGGCGTATCTTCATATGTCTAGAGTGGCCACGGAACAGTCATCATCTATGACCTATGTCTACTAGGATAAATATATCAGTTGCGAGAAGTCCTTCATCACCACTCATCACAGTCCTGGGCTCATCATCTTACACATATTTATATAGTGGAAATAGAATCCTACAGTACTCTCATGCTTCCAATAATATCAATCTTAGGTTATAAAGATTCAGGTAAGACAAGACTAATATCACAGATATGTGCTAAGCTAATAGATAAGGGATTTAAAATACTTCCTGTTAAGCATATTCCACATAAAGACTTCACAATTAACAATACTGACAAAGATACATCAAAATTAAGAAAGTGTTGTAGATATTCTGCATATTTTGCTGAAAGTCTGGAGTTCGGTCTCATAATATCTAACTTCAATAGAGATGAATTATTTGAAACATTATTAAAAATATACAACACTCTACAACTAGACTTAATAATACTTGAAGGATTTTCAAAATATGTCTTAAAAAATGACAAGATCATCAAGATTGTATGTGTTAAGAATATTGAAGATATAGAAGATTTCTATGGTGAAGGTATTCATATATTTTGCTCATTTAATATTAAATCAAGCACAATATTAAAATTACCTGAGGATATTAATATATTGATAAACTTCATTGAAAGATTTATAAGTATATTCAAGATCTTTAATAGACTTCCAAAATTAGACTGTGGTAAGTGTGGACTATCTTGTTGGAAGATGGCTGAGAAGATATTTAGAGGTGAAGCAAGACTTGAAGACTGTCATAATTTATCTAACGTTGAGATATATGTAGATGGCAGATCTATAAAGTTGAATAAATTTGTTCAAAATATCGTAAGAAATGTTATGTATGGAATATTGAAAACTTTGAAAGATGTTCCTGATGTATATTCAGAAGTTTTTGTTAGAATTAAAGAGTTATCATGACT
>NZ_CEYAEZ010000171.1:0-1265 GCF_982781345.1 Desulfovulcanus sp. | reverse complement strand
CCACGCCCCCGCGCGGGGGGCGACGCTAAACGTCTTGGGCGTAAACCAATGACGCTTAGAAATGACGGTAGGACTCTGGATAAGGTGGTCCGTGATGATGCGCCTTATCTGTGGCCTGAAATGGATTATCCACCGTGTCATTGTGGACTGTGATTCAGCACAACGACCAAGCTCACCTGCCGCTATGGAGCACCAGCGGAATAGCGGTCAGGTGGAGCGCCTTGTTCGGCTCTGCCTGCATATTTTACAAACACCATCTTGCCTTCACTATTTCTAACCGCTTCAATGTGGTCAAATCTAGTATAATCAATTCTTGGGAATCCAGAATCCATATTAATCATGCTTTTTGAAAAAGATTCCTTGATTGTCACCTCAGATGAAATCAATGTGAAACTTATAGATACCGGTGATAGTTCAGTTCTAACACTAGCGGCGAGGTATACTTTCCCGTCCATATCAATAACTATAGGTTCATTACTAAGGTAAGCTTCGGCGGTTTTTCCATCTTTCAGGATAAAGGATGACTGGTGAAGCATTGATAAAATGCAGACCATGATTGCATTTTGTTCTTTGATAATCGATTCTGAATAGTCGCTCAGCCCTATACGCTTTATTGTTGTGACAATTTCTTTAATTATATCAGTCTGAGATAGCGCTGGCTGAAGCGAGAGAACGCCGATTGCTTCCTGAATGTATTTGATAATATTTTGAGTAATTTGTTTCTTCGGTCTATATACATTATTTTTCTTGTCGAAAACGAATGTCCTTTTAAATCTTAGTAGTTTAGAATTATTGGGTTTGATATGACTAAAATGCCATGTAACAGTATCATAGATATCGATAGGTAAATTTGTGATGTCTAGCTCCAATCCCTTACCTGACTTATTCCCTTCGAGTTGACGAAACAAAACTCTTGATCGATTATACGCATAATTTACAGTCTCTAAAATTAGTCCTCGATCTCTTTCCGGATGTGCAATAAAATGTGCTATTTCTTTTAATGCTGAGTCCTTAGAAAGATACTCCCTAATTTCGATCAGGAGAAGCTTTATAGTGTCTTGCGAAAATTCGGCCGATTTAATTGCGCTTAGTCTATTTTCTACAGCTATCTTTATTTTATTAGGAATTTTCATCAGTTATTTTTGAAGCCGAACAATTTCTTCTACACAATCTCCATTACGCTGGCGATCATCTTTTACTACCACGAAACAAGGACAAAGGGGACAGGCAAACTGTGACGGATTCGCAAGAAGCGCGAATCCGCC
>NZ_CEYAEZ010000170.1:0-1272 GCF_982781345.1 Desulfovulcanus sp. | reverse complement strand
AAGTCCGAGCACCATCAGCTGCAAGAAATAACTCAATCAGCTTGTCATTGGGGTGATCCAGACTGCGACAAAAAATAACGTGCTCAGGTAATTTCTTCGGCAGACGTATCTTGCTTTCACCATCAGGAAAGTAGTGTATTTCAATATCAGCATAGGCAAGCCGTGCCTCTTCCGCCAGCTTTTTAGCTTGTAACTGGTATTCTGGAAAACCCAAAACAATGACTTTATTCACCATATTCATAGCGGCTTTTCTCCTATTCGATAGGCATTATTTTGCTGGCAACTGGCGATGGCAAAATCAAAGTCCGAGCGAAACTCAGCATAAATGGTATAAAGTGGCTCACCTTCCTTAACCTCATCATCCACTTTTTTATGGAGATAAATTCCCGCCTGCTTGTCCATCGGCGCCCCAGCAAGACGCGCTATTTTGGCAATTTTCAGGTTGTCAATGGCTTTGACAATACCCTCCTTGGTCGCACAAACATCATGCTTAAGCTTGCCTAACTGATCGTGTAGATCCACTTTTCCCTGCGCTTCAATAATAGCCTTCATTTTTTCCAGTGCACGTCCTGAATCCAGTAAATCACGCGCCAGCCGATAACCCTGCCCTCCCCGCACATCAGGATCAAATTCCAGAATTCTTCCTGCCAGCTGTAGTGATTTCTCCCTTAAATCCATGGGAGCTTCAGGATCTCGTTCAAGCACCTGCATCACATCGCGCGCCTCCAGTACCGGGCCGATGCCCCTGCCAATGGGCTGCTCGCCATCGGTAATTACTACTTCAATATGCAAACCAATCAGGTCGCCAATGTATTCAAACAATTTACGCAATTTAATCGCTGCTGCCTGATTGCGCACCTTGGCAGAGCGACCAATTGGGATATCAATCAGTAAATGCGTTGCCCCTGCCGCTATTTTTTTGGATAAGATGGAGGCAATCATCTGCCCGGGTGAATCCATAGATAGGGGCCGCTCGACGGCAATCGGAATATCATCTACCGGCGACAGACGGGCGTTGCCACCCCAGACGATAAAGGCATTTTCCTTTTTCAGCACTTCATCCATTTTTTCAGGATCAAGCGTCACCTCCGCCAGCACTTCCATGGTGTCTGCCGTACCCGCAGGAGAAGTAATTGCGCGACTGGATGTTTTTGGCATAAACATGCCATGCGCCGCAACTATAGGAACAACCAGCATGGTGGTGCGATTGCCAGGAATACCGCCAATACAGTGTTTATCCACCACCTGACGTGTTCCCCAGCTGAGCGTTTC
>NZ_CEYAEZ010000169.1:0-1274 GCF_982781345.1 Desulfovulcanus sp. | reverse complement strand
CATAGTTTCTTCATAAGGGCTTTCTCCGCGTGTCACATCAAACGAAACATGAAGGCGGTCATATATTTTCTGAATACTTTTCTTGCTTACATCGACTACGTCCTGCCAAAAAGCTCGTATTTCTCCATCACCGGCCTCAAGCCTGCGAAAAGCGTCTCTGGCCTCATCATCCAGAGACGGAATGCGTTCTATCTCTTCATGAAAACGCACGTACAAACCAAGAAGCTCATCAAGGGTGTACTCAGCGATTGCTTTCCCGCTCCCCCATCTCTTCATCGCAACAAACAGCTTGCCGAATTGCGTCCCCCAATCGCCGATATAGTTCCATGTAACTACGTTGTAACCAAAATGGCGGTACAAATTGGCAACCGCCTGGCCTATGACTGTACCAAGCAGATGATGCACGCCCAGTGGTTTGGCAATATTTGGCTGTGAGTACTCCACTATAACAGGCGGCCCATCGCTGCTTTCGCGCTTTTTACACGCGGCGCGCACGCTATCGAGGCTTTTAAGGCGCGCATCATGTGTCAGCTCTATATTCAAAAAACCCGGCCCGGCAACTTCCACCTTAGCTATGTCCTCCACGTCCCCAAGCGCATCGATCAAATTTTTTGCAATTTCCTGCGGCGGCTTACCAACTTTTTTACTCACCTGCATAGCTATGCTTGTGGTGAGATCACCATGCGACGCATCCGACGGAGGAGCAAGGACAACATCTGTGCTCAAGCCGTAGGCATCGTTCAATTTTTCGCCGATTAGAGTGGCAAGCGAGCTGTACAAATTGAGTGTTCAAAAGTAGCGCAATATAAAAAGGAAAAAGCACTATGTCGAGCTTTGTAATTCACTTCATATTGATCACACTATGTATTCATGTCTTGAACACACTTTTTATGCACCATCGTCCACCATTTATTTACTATGCCGCTCTTCTTTGATTTTTGTGGCAGTTCTTTTTCGACACACAGGACAATATTTCACATAGTCATTTTTGGTCGGTCCAAAATCCTTCCATGTCACATTTGCTTTCTGCCTATGCAGACGCACAGTCGCATTTCTACGATTGCATTCCTTGCAAAACCTCCAGACTTTCAGTTTTGTCCGTGAGGGAAATAGAAAAGAGGACTGGTATTCAAATATCCTGCTGCAAGTTAAGAGGAAAAGGGACAAAACCCCAGCCTATAAACCTAAAAGGAAGGATGATCAAATCGATGAAATTGCGATTTGACTACTAGGCGTAGGGCTAGTGTGCAATAAAGTGAATGAGCAAGTACCCG
>NZ_CEYAEZ010000168.1:0-1302 GCF_982781345.1 Desulfovulcanus sp. | reverse complement strand
TTTGTTTACTTAATGCTGCCCTCACAGACAGCACCACCGCTGATGGCTGCATTATTAATGAGTATAAGTGGCATTGCGTGGGGAATTTACAGTATTCGTGGCAAGGCGTGTGTGTCGCCGCTAAGAGCCACTGCCTTTAATTTTATTCGTAGTTTATTAGTGCTACCTATTTTAATTGTGGTGGGAATGAGCCAGCTTAAAAATATACGTATCGAAGGGGCGTTACTTGCAATAGCCTCAGGTGCCATCGCATCTGGCGTAGGGTACAGTATTTGGTATGTGGCTATGCCACTATTAAAGAGCACGCATGCAGCCATAGTGCAGTTATGCGTACCCGTTTTGGCGGCTATTGCAGGGGCAGTGTTTTTATCAGAGACATTAACTGTACAATTTATGCTCCCCAGCAGTATCATTTTACTAGCGGTATTAGTTTTTACTTTAAATAAAAAGACTAAAACTGTTTAACTGGTGGACTTACATTGATCACAAAGCGTTCATACAATGCAGGTAAGTGGGTTAAAATAGCGTCTTTACCTAATAAATCACTGTTTTTAATGCAGTCGTGCAACACTTCTGGCGTAAGGTGACGAATAAGCTGCGCTGATTGCGCTATGTGGCTAATATGCCAAAGCTCAGGAGCTACCCCGCCCAAGTCATACTGGTAAGGTCGATAAAATCCAAATTCTGCTAGATGAGTGTCTAGCCATTGGCTTAGTTTAGCAAAAGGCCCACCTTGCTGATATTCATTAGGGCTCAATTGCAAAACATAATCGTCACTCACTGCGCCTTTATCGTAAATATCTAAATCAGTCCCTAAATGATGGCGACTCGCCCCTGGTAGCGCAGAATAAAGCATAATGGCAATGCATTTATCAATATCACTGAGCGAATTAATATCAACGTGTTGCTGCGCTTTGTTTAATACCGGCCGCTTAGCGGAAAATTTAGCGTTCCAAATAGCTGATTGACGGTTAAAATCCCGAAAACTTGATGCAATACATAAATCAAAGCCTGCTGATGCAGCCGCAGTTTGCAGTGCAATAAAGTCATTTACAATATCGGCATGCAAAAAGTGATTTTGTATGGCAACTAAATGTGCATCACTTTGGCCAGTGATGCATTGTATGAGTTCTTTATTTGCAGTCATTAAGTTAACAGGTGCTCTAATATTTGTTCGTAAATATCGGCCAGCGCAATTAGGTCGTCGGTGCTAACACACTCGTCCACTTTATGAATAGTGGCATTACGTGGCCCTAATTCAATAACTTTAGCACCCGTTTGTGCGATAAAACGACCATCTGA
>NZ_CEYAEZ010000167.1:0-1308 GCF_982781345.1 Desulfovulcanus sp. | reverse complement strand
AGCCGTGTAAAAAGCTTAAGAATTTGTGTTTTAGTGGTGGGCTCCATACCGCGAGTTGGGTCATCAGCTATCAATAATTTAGGCTGTGATACTAACGCCATTGCAATCATAAACTTCTGCCCAATGTCGGCAGGTATTTGGTGTGGAAACGCACTTAAGTAATGTTTGTGGTGCTTTATACCCACTTTATGCACCGTACTAATGGCTATCTTTTTACGCTGCTGTGCTCGCTGCCAAAACCAGCTTCCTTGAACAAACTCATCAGGGATACTTTCCTCTAGCTGTTCGCCAAGGGTTGCCGATGGGTCTAAGCTCGCCTGAGGATCTTGGAATACAACGGCAATTTCGCGACGCATTACTTCGCGGCGCTGTTGCACCGACATACTTAATAAATTTTCACCGTTCCAACTCATCCTGTCGGCAGTCAAATTCCATTGATTGGGTAGTGCGCCGCAGATAGCAGAAACAATTAAACTTTTACCCGAACCAGACTCACCCACAAGGGCACGAATTTCGCCGCTACTTACAGATAAGTTAACTTTATCCAGTGCTTTGATAGCGCCTTCACTACTTTGCATTTCTAAGGTGAGATTTTTAATATCAAGCATTGGCATATTAATGACTCACTCTTTTTCGCAGGGCCGAACGCAATCCGTCACCCACAATATTAATGGATAACACCATAAAAAATATTGCCATACCCGGTACGGCTACATTCCAAGGTGCAAGGTAAGCAACGTCTAGGCCGTCGGCTAAAATTACGCCTAATTCCGGTAGGGGAGACTGAGCGCCAAGGTTTAAAAAGCCTAAGGCGGAAATATCTATAACCGCGATGGAAAGCGCAAGGGTACTTTGCACCACCAGCATTTCGGTCATATTAGGCAATATAGAGTGAACGAAGAGTTGCCACTTACTCGCGCCATCGAGTTTAGAGGCCACTATGTATTCTTTTTTCATCTCTGCCCGCACGAAGCTGCGAGTATGGTGCACGAACTGAGGGATAAGCGCCAATGTAATCGCCCACATGCTATTGACCAAACCTGTGCCTAAAATTGCTACAATAATAATGGCAATAAGCAGAGTAGGAATAGCCATTAACGCATCGAGTAAATGATTAGCAATACTGGAGCGCACTCCTCGCAACATGCCTGCGAAGGTACCAAGACTAACACCCACTAGCATGGCTAGTACGACGGTAATAAACGCTGAACCTAGCGTTACTCGACAGCCATAGATAATGCGGGTAAAAAGGTCGCGACCTAACGCGTCGGTACCGAACAGGTGTGAAATAGATCCATTAGTTACCCA
>NZ_CEYAEZ010000166.1:0-1316 GCF_982781345.1 Desulfovulcanus sp. | reverse complement strand
TGGGGGCTGAAAGCAAAAACAAAAGGTTTATATACCACCATATATTACCTTGTTATATGGGGTTACAAGATGAAAAATTACAAAAATACAAATAGATTTGAGCGAGGAAGAAGACAGAATTGTGGAGATTTACAAATTAGTGAACAATCTAAAAACAAAACAGGAAGCAATAAAAAAAATGGTAAAGTATTTTAAAGCTGAAATCAAACCAAAGAATATGAACAAAGAAGAAGAATATTATAAGAAAGCTCTTAAATTTTCAGAGGACAAAAAATGAATATAGGTCTAATATTAGGAATTGGGATACCTGCTCTTGCTGTAATTTTTGTTGGAAGTTATATTTACAAAACTTACAATAGATTAATCAATTTACGAATGAATGCTGAAAGACAAACAAGCCATGTTCAAGTTCACTTAAAGAAGAAATTTGATTTAATTCCTGCATTAGCAGAAGTTGTTAAAGGTTATGCCTCACATGAAAAAGGCACATTTGAAGAAGTAACAAAACTTCGTTCACAATGGGGCAAGGCAACTAATGTAGATGAAAAGATGAAAACTGCAAATATGTTGGAGGGTATGTTATCAAAACTTTTAGTTGTTCAAGAAAGATATCCTAAATTAAAAGCTGATAAGAGTTTCCAAAATATTCAAAAAAGTATTGGTTGGGTTGAAAGGGAATTGGTTAGAGAAAGAAAATTATATAATCGGAGAGTTAGTGCTTTTAATGTTAAACTTCAAGAATTTCCATCAAACATAATCGGTAAAATGTTTGGATTTAAAGAAAAAGAATTCTTTGGAAAGCCAGATGCAAGTCTTGAATAAAAAAAACATAAAGAATGCTTTACAAAAACCGTTTAGCTTCGTAATAATTTTTCTTTTAATTATTTTAGCTTTAGCTAATTCTTTTGCAGTGGGTTGTTTAATTGGTGCATTAATCTCTATTCCTTTCGCTTTATTTGGGAAAGATAGCAATTCAGTGATTAACTTTTTTTGTAAGGATTCCTCATGGAAACTTAAAAGTGTTGATTTGTTGTCAGACATACTTGGAAAACATACAATTCTAATTATAATTATTGGTGTAATTTTATGGGCATTACTAAATCATACTGAAAAAGGAAAAGAATTACTTGAATACCTTGATTAAAAAATACAGCCCCCCAACTCTAAAACAAAAAATACAACGGCACTCTCTCTTATAAAAAAGGACTGCGTCCCGCCGTCCAAGGCTTCCCAGTAACTCTTCGGAATTTTTTGCTTCGCAAAAACCACTTGCAGTTATTCCTCGTTGCTCCAAGTATTCGCAAGAGTTGAACAGC
>NZ_CEYAEZ010000165.1:0-1342 GCF_982781345.1 Desulfovulcanus sp. | reverse complement strand
TCTTTTTAAGTTATGCAAACCCAAAGTAATAAAAAGTGCTAACGATTTCCTTATGTTTAACAATGGAATAGTGATGCAGGTAAAGAGTGGCTATCAAGTGCCACTCAAATGATGAAGTGTGGACTCTGTAGGTTGATATAGGTTTTTGTGACCTATTTATGCTTTTATATAGTTTTTTCTTGTCAGTCGTACCATAATACCAATTGCTAAAGAGGTTTATGACTAGTTGTAGATTTTAGAGAGGTAGTAATCATAAACCTCATTTGCCTCATAGAGAGCATACTCTGAAACCTCATTTAGTTTACTATCTTTTGTCACTGGTGTTGTTATTAACTCCTCTACTCTATTCATGAGTTTTTCGGTATCTCTCATGATCTCTATAGATGATGGGTGATATTCACTATAATCCTCTTTTATACCCTCTACATGTAACACTCTTTGCATCTTTGCATTCTGCTCATCTAATAGATATTTATAGTTTTCAACCATAGGGATTATATTTTTAATATGTTCATCTATCTTCTCCATCTCACTTTTTGACTCTTTTTGTTGTTTTACATAGAGATGTGATTTTTGATATATATCATTTGCCACTTTAAAGTTTTTACTCTCTTTTAAAGATAGAAAAGTTTTATATACCAAAATACCAAGAATTAGAGCGGAAAGTCCAATCGTAATCATACCGAACATAGGATTACCATTAGCACCAGTCATGCCTCCACCAATCCAAATTAATATCTTCTCAATATCCTCATGGGTGGGTAGTGTTGGTGGTTGAAGTTGTAATGTAACACCTGCTTTCATACTAGCTACATATATCCAAGTACCGGCAGTAATAATCATTGTTAATAGTGCAAGAACAAAAGCAGAGAATACTCCAGAAGTAATATTTTTGACCTTGATATTCTCATTTGTAGTACCAAGGGAAATCTCAAAAGGCTCTTTTGGCTCATGTTTGGAATAGTCATAAGAGATCTTTTCTAGTAGAATTTGACTTTGGGTAAATGTTGTGTTTAAGAAACTGTTTTTTATCTCTTCTAATCTATTTACATCCGTTGCAATAGTTTTTTTTGTAACCTCAATATCTTTATCTGCTTTTGAGATAAGCTCAATAGAGTTTTTTACTAACTCTCTTGCCTCTTCATTTTTATTTATAGGCTTTCTTCTCTCATCTTCAATAATAAGTTTTTCCTCTAAATTAAGTTCATTAGAACCATCTATCTCTTTAGCCTCCAACATATCTACATTAGATATATCACTCTTGTTGTCCATTTCTCTTCCTTTTGTAGTTTGTTAATTTTCTTTATTTTATCATATATATATATAATATCTATTGATATAA
>NZ_CEYAEZ010000164.1:0-1345 GCF_982781345.1 Desulfovulcanus sp. | reverse complement strand
ACATTCGGTGATGCGGGACAATTATTCGATCCTTTCGTATACCTTGGATATTTAGCGGGTAACACCAGCCGAATTGCACTCGGCGTGTCAAGTATTGTCTTGCCGTTACGACACCCCGCCCATGTTGCTAAATCCGCCGCTAGTGCAGATGTTCTGTCTGGAGGGCGCATTTTATTGGGTGTCGCATCCGGTGATCGCCCAGAAGAGTACCCTGCATTTAACTTTCCGTTTGAAAACCGCGGATCGAGCTTCCGTTCAAGCATTGACTACATCCGCGATTCTTGGGACAACAAGCCAGGCTTTAGTAATGCGTTCGGTAACCCGGGCAGAGGCATCGAGCTTCTTCCCAAGCCGGCATCGGGTAAGTTGCCACTATTGATTACGGGATCTAGTCGGCAAAGCCCTGACTGGCTCGCACGTAATGGCGATGGTTGGATGACATATCCGCGACGTATCGACGCCCAGGCGGCTATTATTACAGAATGGCGCAGGAGAATGGACGAAGCCGGTATTATGGATAAGCCGGCAATGCAGTCGCTGTATATAGATCTTCAAAGTGATCCCGATGCGACACCTCGCCCAATACATCTTGGGTTCAGCTCTGGTGTCAATGCTCTGCGTTCTTATTTGAGGGAGCTGCAGCATATTGGCATAAACCATGTTGCATTGAATCTTCGCTTTAACAGGGCTGACATCGTTCCGACTTTAAAACGACTAGCTAACGAACTTTTGCCAGATTTCATTTAAGGAGGGTGTGAAGTCCCTTTCTGTTTGAATATTCGACGACACTCTCTAATGTTGTTTTATTGCATACTCAAAAGGGTACACGTAATTCAGTGAACTATGTGGGCGAGATAAAAGCAACAATGAGCGAAATACTTTGACCGATGAGCGTTGACAACGTCAGAAAAGCGTATCAGTTTCTGGAAGCCGATAAGCTATCGGTAGGATCGTTTTAACGGGCTTTCAGCAAGAGGGCTTTGTCTATTGATTCTATCCGATAAAGCGGACATACTATGTGCGCATATTTTCAATTGGTGGGTGAGCTGACTATGCCTAATTGCGGGCAGATGCCGAAATAACTACAGTTAAGGCTGGCGAGTTAAGTATAATCAATGTGATTCTGTCGGCGTATAGCAAGCAGAATGTATTGTAACTGAGTCAGGTCGCCATCGACTCTTATATCTTTGCCGATAATTAAACTGCTCTGATCACCTAATAAAAACAGTACCGTAGCCGCAACTTCTTCAGCCTTAGCCAGTCGCCCCATAGGAATGCGGCTGGCCAAATACTCCCTAACACTGTCGGACACTCATTCAAACATGGCGGTGTCGGTTGGGCCGGG
>NZ_CEYAEZ010000163.1:0-1356 GCF_982781345.1 Desulfovulcanus sp. | reverse complement strand
TTAATGGAAAAACCTGTTAAGTATGTTAGAGTATGTACACATCTAGTAAGTGTTGACGAAGTTGTTAGAAGACTCAACGAGAGAGGTATTTCTTGTAGTGTTGATTCAGACTTTGATGATTTAATAGTTATTCATAGTGATGTTAATGTTGCTAAATTGAAAGAGTATAGAGATGGTTTAATATATCCTCAAGATAAGGCTAGTTTAGCTATATCTAAACTACTCCTCGAGGAGTGTAAGAAGTATAAGACTATTTTTATAGATTTGACAGCTGGTCCTGGTAATAAGATGTCTTACATATCTCAATATGGATTTTATACTATAGGTTTTGAAATTTCTAGAAGAAGAATTTTAGAGATTAAGAGGAATGTTGAGAGAATCAGGTTATACAATGTTGACTATGTGCATACTGATTCTACATATCTTCCTATCAAGCTTAGAGATAGTACTAAACTATTTTTAATAGATCCGGACTGTTCTAGTTTAGGTAGACTTCAACATAATCCTGAAATTAAGATGTGGTTAACTCCTATAGATGTTTTAAATAAGTCTATACTTCAGAGAAATCTTCTTAGAAATGTGTTAAGTAAGGTTTTGAGAGGTAGTACTGTGTATTATTGTACATGTACTTTAACATATGAAGAGAATGAGTATAATGTTATCTCTATGCTTAATTTAGATAATGTCGATATTGACTATATTGGATTTTTAAAGTTGGGTATTTCTAGTCCTATACTCAGGAAGTGTGTTGTCATTCTACCTCACATACATAGATGTTCTGGATTTTTCATATCAAAAATTGTTAAATGTTAAAAACATGGCTATACTATATCTTTAATTTGTTCAAGTATGCTTATTACTTGCCAAAATATTACCCTACTAAATAGTGGCATGTTTGGATCCATTAATACATCATCTAGTATACTTATAACCATCGATGCTTTAACTCCAGGACTTAGTGATGGATTCATTAGTACTCTAATTGCCTCACTTGCAGCTCTACGTATATTTCTAGGTACTCCCATATCTTGAACTACTCTAGTTAGGTAGTATAGTGCCTGTTTTAGTCTTTCTTCAATTTCTGCTTTAGTCGCTTTTCCCTGTGAAGTATCTACACTCGACATCTCTGTTCTATGTGTTGTGTTAGGTCTTATAAAGTCTAATCTGCATTATATAGTGTAGAATGTCTGATCTAGAGATGTGGTTGTTAGATATTACGTATGGTATTGGTAAGAGAGGTCTTGAGCTTAGGATATATGGGATTGATCGTGATGGTAATAGAGTACTCCTACTAGATAGAGGTTTTAGACCATACTTCTACGCAATATTGAAGAACAATGTAAACCCTGATGAAGC
>NZ_CEYAEZ010000162.1:0-1366 GCF_982781345.1 Desulfovulcanus sp. | reverse complement strand
GAAAGGGGTACTTCAGTGGACTTTGTTGAAAAGGCAAAGATCAGATTAGAGCATTGGATATCTCATAATACCCACCATATTGAAGAATACAAAGAGTTTGCAAAGGAATTAAGGGGAGCAGGAAAATTGGAGAGTGCCAAACATGTTGAAAGTGTAATAGATCTGGCCATTAGAAGTAATGAGAGTTTAAAAAATGCTTTAAGGGCGCTGGAGGAATAATTCATGTGTGAAGCTCATGCATTTATTATAGAAGATGGAGTGGAAAAAAAGATATTAACAGATGTGGATGTAGTGGAGTTTGAAGGAGATAGTGTGATACTTAAGAATATATTCGGGGAGCAACAAATCCTGACTAACGTTAAATTCAAGGCCTATAATAACCAGGAAAGAAAGATCTTGTTTGAAAGATAAGATCAAATCATGGACCCCCTTAATCAGGCTGCCGATATTATAATAAAAGGAAGATTTAATATTGCACTAACAGGAGCGGGCATATCTGTAGAGTCAGGTATTCCAGATTTCAGAAGTAAGGGAGGGTTATGGACAAAATATGACCCTGCAGAGTATGCCACTATAAGTGCATTTAAAGAGGATCCAGAAAAGGTGTGGAAGATGATAAAGGAGATGGATGAGCTTCTTATCAAGGCAAAGCCAAACAAGGCGCATATAGGTTTAGCGGAGTTGGAAAGGATGGGGTATTTACATGGAATAATTACCCAGAATGTGGATAATCTCCATCAAGAAGCGGGTTCCACAAATGTTATAGAATACCACGGGACATCAAAAACCCTTACATGCCTTTGGTGTGGAAGAGGATATCAGAAGGAGGAGAAAGAGGGAGAATATCCTCCTAAATGCGAGTGTGGAAAGATACTTAAACCTGATATTGTATTTTTTGGGGAACCCATACCTCAGGAAGCAATGGCTCGTTCATTTCAGATGGCATCAAAGGCAGATGTGCTTTTAATTATAGGCACATCTGCTGTGGTATCCCCTGCCAATACCATACCGAGTATAGCAAAACAGAATGGAGCAAAGGTGATAGAAGTGAATAAGGAGAGGACATGGCTCACTGACTCAATCACAGATGTATTTTTACATGGGAGTGCTGGGGAGATAATAGATGAGCTTGTGAGCAAGGTTAAAAATAAAATTAATAAGTGAGAATAGCTATGATAAATGTGGATAGAAATACCCTGGAAAATGCTTGTAAAGAGATAATAGAAACAATATTATTCTGCCTTTCTGATGCATATAAGGGGACAGTATATCAGATTGGACCTCCACCTGAGCTTATTGCTGTTAGGGTTGCTTCAGGAATGATAGATAAGGCACGAAAACAGATAGAATGGGACTTAGAGGGGAG
>NZ_CEYAEZ010000161.1:0-1366 GCF_982781345.1 Desulfovulcanus sp. | reverse complement strand
GCCGACTATCGCTGGAACATTATTAATGGTGTTGTCTTGAGTGGGCTTTTGAATGACAGCTGCTGGCGGCTCAATAGTTTTAGGCGCTATGAACTGCTGTGGTTTATTTTCAATTGCTTGTTCAGTTGTAATAGCGGTTGATAGCACTTGCTCATCAATTTGGCGATTGGCACTTTCCCACCAATGGGTCATATCAGCTTTGTACACAAGACCAATGATCAACAACATAATTATTAGTAATAGTGTTAGCAGCTGTAAGCGCCAAGAAACCTTATCTTTAACTACAATATCAGCAACCTGCTCGCTAGGCTGCCAGGCTAATAACAAACTCGGATTACCTTGAGCTTCAACTAAAAAGGTTTGAAAGACAGGATCTTCATCATAAGGTAAGCTCGTAAAATACCATCCCATGAGCTGCTTACTTTCAACTATATTTAATGGCTCTAAATGAATATTAACTGCATCTTTGAATGCTAATTTAGACTGTGATGCAATCATAACATACAACACATTAGGCGCATTTTTTGATAACAGCTCAAGCTCTGCAATGAGTTCTTCAGATAGGTGCCTACCGCCATCAATCACCCATAAACACGCGCCACATTGTTGTTGTTGCGCTAATTGATAATAGTTTTGCGATAAGCTTAGATTGTGGTCAATTAAAGGGGCATTAAAGCTTTGTTCTAATAACTGAGTCATTAATTGCACATCAGTCATCTGTGCACCAACTTGCACAAACGCTTTATTAAAATCGTTATATTTATCAGTAATGAAGGTTTCAAGCAAATAGCTTTTACCTAGACCAGAGGTACCCAATAAAACAATTAGGTTTTGACCATATTCAAATTGCAATGCGATTCTATCCACCAAAGCCGCACGGCTCGGTAAAATTTGTGACTGCATTTATTGCTCGATCAATGCTCTGACTTGATCATCAGACACATCATCAACTAATGCACATTGACCAAATTCGGTGGGTAAAATGAATCGGATAGTCCCTTTTTTATTCTTTTTATCTTTTCGCATATGCAGTAAAAAGTGCTCACTGGTCATATCGCTAGGTATCTCGATTGGTAAGCTATATTGCGCTATTAATGTAGCAATACGCTCTACATCTTCTCGTGTTAAATCTTGGCGAGTATAAGCAAGCTTTGCAGCAAGCACCATACCTGTTGCGACTGCTTCTCCATGTAACCAAACACCGTAACCCATTTGTGCTTCAATAGCATGCGCAAACGTGTGCCCTAAATTTAACAACGCACGAAGGCCCTGCTCTTTTTCATCTTGTGCAACAATAAGCGCTTTAATTTCACAGCATCTGAAGATGATGTGCTGTAAACACGTCTCGTCTAATTGTTGTAATTTA
>NZ_CEYAEZ010000160.1:0-1367 GCF_982781345.1 Desulfovulcanus sp. | reverse complement strand
GGAAGGCATGATCTTGGCCTTCGCTCAGCCAGATGGCTCGGAAATTCCAGGTATAATCAGAAGTGTCGCGGGAGATTCTGTAACGGTTGACTTTAACCATCCGCTTGCAGGACAAACCGTTGTATTCGATGTCGAGATTGTTGATGTTAAATCTGGAGCTAGCGCTCAAGGCGAGAAATAACTATGCAAATTCATTTAGCTAATCCACGAGGCTTTTGTGCCGGCGTTGACCGCGCAATCACGATAGTAGAGCGCGCTTTAGAGATGTTTGAACCGCCTATCTATGTACGCCATGAAGTTGTGCACAACAAGTTTGTTGTTGATGGGCTTCGCGAGCGCGGCGCACTGTTTGTGGATGAGCTTCATGAAGTGCCAGACGACAGCATTGTTATCTTTTCGGCTCATGGCGTGTCACAGGCCGTGCGCAAAAATGCGACTTCTAGAGGCCTGAAAGTGTTTGACGCTACCTGTCCATTAGTGACTAAGGTGCATATGGAAGTCACCCGTGCGAGCAAATCTGGAACTGAATGCATTTTAATTGGGCATGCAGGACACCCGGAAGTTGAAGGCACTATGGGGCAATATAGCAATGAAGATGGCGGCATCTACCTTGTCGAGTCCCAAAGCGATGTTGAAAAACTGACGGTCAAAGACCCGTCAAGGCTCTATTACTGCAGTCAAACTACGCTGTCGGTAGATGATACCGCTGACGTTATCGACGCGCTACGCGCGAAGTTCCCGGCGATTAACGGCCCTCGTAAAGACGATATTTGCTACGCCACGCAAAATCGACAAGATGCGGTACGCGATTTGGCAACAGATTGTGATGTGTTGTTGGTAGTTGGGGCGCAAAATAGCTCTAACTCCAATCGTTTGCGTGAGCTTGCCGAGAAGATTGGCGCGAAAGCGTATCTCATCGCCGATGCTAACTGTATTCAAGAGTCTTGGTTAGAAAACGTTAACCATGTTGGCGTCACCGCCGGCGCCTCGGCCCCTGAGGTACTTGTGCAAGGGGTTGTAGATCGGCTTAAAGCATGGGGAGCAGTGTCTGCTTCTGAGCGCTCGGGTAGAGAAGAGAATGTTGAATTTGCGGTGCCTAAAGAGCTGCGGGTGAAGCAAGTTGTGTAAGTAGCTGTGTGTAAGTAGGTGGGTGTAAGCGTAATAAAGTTGCACTCGCTTAACAAGGGTAGCAAAGACTAAAGCTACCAAATCGCTATCGCAACATCTCAGTGAAGCTAAAAAAACCGCAGTTTTTACTGCGGTTTTTTTATGCTAAAGGCTACTGGCGCAAATCAGAAAAAGAATGGATTATACCAGTACGCATAGATAGTTACCCACTCAGCGAGACTTAAAATGTTCGTAATCGC
>NZ_CEYAEZ010000159.1:0-1373 GCF_982781345.1 Desulfovulcanus sp. | reverse complement strand
TTGGCGTAAAATACTAAGCCAAAATTCACTGCTTTTATCTTTACCTATGCCATAAGTACTAAGTTCATGGTGATTGTTATCACGAATGCGGCTAGTATTCGCGCCGCGTAATAACTCTACAATGTAACCCAATCCAAATCGTTGTTGCGCGCGATACACACATGAAAGCGCTTGCTGTGCGACTAATGTGCCATCAAAACTTTTAGGTGGATTTAAGCAAATGTCACAGTTCCCACAGGGCTCGCGTTGGTACTCACTAAAGTAGTTCAATAATATTTGACGACGACACGTTTGTGCTTCGGCAAAGCTGGCCATGGCATTAAAGCGCTGCTCTTCTACGCGGCGGCGTTGTTCATCGTCAATATCTTCAAAAAAGCGTCTAACTCGGCCTATATCGGCAGGGTCAAAATACATGATGGCCTCTGCAGCCAGCCCATCTCGTCCAGCACGGCCTGTTTCTTGGTAATAAGCTTCAATACTTTTTGGAATGTCGTAATGCAGAACAAAGCGTACATTAGGCTTGTTAATTCCCATACCAAAGGCAACGGTGGCAACCACAATTTGAATATCGTCACGGGCAAATCCGGTTTGCACAAACTGACGTTGCTCGTTACTCATTCCCGCATGGTAAGCGGCAGCATTAAGGCCTGCATCAGCAAGCTTTTCAGCTATATCATCAACACGTTTACGACTGGTGCAATAAATAATACCACTTTGATTTTTTTGCTCTTTTAAATAACGCAGTAATTGCACCATAGGTTTAAATTTTTCTTCTATGGTGTAACGAATATTAGGGCGATCAAAACTGCCGGTATGAATGTAGGGCTGTTGTAGCTTGAGTTGCTCAACAATATCAAAGCGAGTCGCTTTATCGGCAGTGGCAGTGAGTGCCATCATAGGCACATGTGCAAAGCGTTGTTTAAGCTCATTTAAACGAAAATAATGCGGTCTAAAATCGTGACCCCAATGAGAAACACAGTGTGCTTCATCAATAGCAAACAAGCTCACATTCAAATGAGAGAGCCGCTCTAAAAAGTCGCGTTGTAGCACTTTTTCAGGAGCTACATAAAGTAGCTTTATCAGCCCTTGATGCAGTTGCTGATACACTAATTGTTGTTCTTCGCGAGCTAGGCTGTTATTGACATAAGCGGCCTTAACTCCCAGTGCTTGTAACTGGGTGACTTGATCTTGCATTAAAGAGATCAGCGGAGAAATAACAATGGTGACTCCCTCTAATACCAACGCGGGTATTTGGTAACACACCGATTTACCACCACCGGTGGGCAGTAATACTAATGAATCTTGGCCATTAATAGCGGCATCAATTACTGCACTTTGACCGTCGCGAAATTCACTGTAACCAAACACTTGTT
>NZ_CEYAEZ010000158.1:0-1375 GCF_982781345.1 Desulfovulcanus sp. | reverse complement strand
TCCATGACCAGGCATTTCGGGGGCTATTTCGCTCTTTTCCCTGTTTCTCAGTAGCGGGTGTTAGGCATAATGCAATATCACATTACAAAATAGACTTCTTGTTATTGTTATTCTTTCGGTGATAATGGATATGGCGGAGGAATTCTGATTTTCTCTAGCGAGAAGCCTTCCTTATTGAACTCCATCGCTTCATCCTCAGAAAGTCGGATAAAAGCCACATCCTCATGACCGATAACCCACATGATTAATTCGTTCCCTCTATAAAACAACGGGTCTTCAGGATATCCTTCACCCCATCGACCTATAGTGCGACGGTGCATCAAGAAGTTTTTTAGTTCATCAGATATAGCAAACCGAGCGTAAGTTACAGGGCGCCTACGTTTTGATCCATATTTCCAATGGGTTGAGAATATTTTGATGAGATTAGGACGGAATGGTTTCAAACATGGTGGAAGGCTTCTTTCATCTCCCACAATGAATTCCACTATATCTGCCTTATCTAACACAAACGAAAGCAGTTTTTGCCATTTCTCTTCTCTTTCAGGAAGAGGCATGTATCCAAACTCTTGATAATAAAACTCCTCCTCTCCGATATATTCTTGCATTTTGTCCTCCTCATTATGCTAATGCTACCCGCTTAATGGCGCGACGGACTACGTCCGATGCCTCAGAAGGCAAGCCTGCCTCTGCAATCGGCTCGTCCGCCGCGCCAATAAAGGTAATCGGTTGTTATGGTGGCGGTGGCACACCAGGTATGGCGGTTAGGACGCCCACAGCAGCTGTCGCGACTGCAGCAGCCAATGCACTTGCAACCCAATAAGCAACATATACCGACGCTGCAGCCAAGACAAGGCTGTAAATCGCGCTCCACGGATTCCAAGTACATATCTTCCAACACCACCCACTGGCAGAATTGTACACCCCAAAGCACGGGGTCGATCCTTCCCACCAACCACAAATGTGTAGATTAAAGATAAGTTGATCAGTTTGCCAATATTTTAGCTTTACATTCACGTGCTTCACGTATCTCTTGATGCAGCCTCCCACAAAGTGTTCATCCACATACAAGAACCACATATATGGGCCAATCCTACCCCCCGCCTGGGGCGAGATCCCCATGGGAAGATATTCTTCAGGCTTTACCCTTATTCCAGGACGAGGAAGTACAAGACCACTCATAGAGTAGTCATCTTCCACTTCATAGATATTGCTAATGGGATGAGCTAACAGTGGAAGCAATGCAAATGGCATATCTGCAAGGTACTCCGCTAGATTGATTGGCATCCCCTCCTCTTTCAACTCTCTCAGCACATGGCTACACACATTGTTTGGGCAACTTTCAGTCATGTTCCCTGCTTCTAGCAACTCCACAAAG
>NZ_CEYAEZ010000157.1:0-1388 GCF_982781345.1 Desulfovulcanus sp. | reverse complement strand
CTAACACTCTCCTAACTCTTCTCCATGCTTCAGATATGCTAATTCTCATTGCTTTAAATCTAGTAGGTATAGGTCTAAGTTAAAAAACAGACTGTACATAATTTTCTCAAGTATGCGTAAATTAAAGGCATATCTACTATTAACAAAACCTCACGTAACTGCAAGTGTATACTATACATGGCTTATAGCATTTCTAGTAGCACTATCAGGATGTTTTAACTATGTTAAATTTATTCTTGAAAGTATTGTAATAATTCTTGGAATATCTTGGGGAAATGCAATGAATAATCTACTTGATAAAGATATAGATGAGATTATGAGAAGAACTAGATATAGGAGAGTACTTGCTAGAGGAGACTTATCATATGATGAAGCTAAGAAGTTCTGTAAAATATTTGGTATAGTATCAACACTATTCATGATCATAGTTTCAGTACTATTGAGAGACTATGTAACACCACTACTCTACACATTTGCAATGTTGACATATGTCTATCTATATACAGCATTATTGAAGAGAAAGTCTTGGACTAGCATACTAGTAGCAGCATTAGCATATGTATGTGTTATACTACATGCATGGTATGTAGCTACCGGTCTCATAACAATTTCAGGAATAGTTATAGCATTTATGGGATATTTCTGGGTATTAACACATCTATGGGCTGTAGCAATGCACTGGGCTGAAGATTATGCACTTGCTGGAGTTCCAACTATAACTGTGAGATTTTGGAGAAAACCATGGATACCATATCTTGCAACATTTATTGCACTATTAGCAACATGTCTACTAGCATTAACACCACCATTATTAGGACTAGTATCTCCACTATACGTTCCTGTAATACTTGTAGTATTTATGTCTGAGATATATCTCATGATTAGGATTGGGTTAAAAGATTGGAGAAGTAGTAAGAAGTTGACATTTATATGCTACAAACTCACATATCCACTACTAGCAATAATCTTCACAGCAATGTTAATATTCCACATATTTTAAGGAAAGTAAAACTTTTCACTTAAACTAACATAGGTACATATAATGGCAGTTGCAAGCTATGTAAAGTCTAGATTAACATTACTGAGATTTAGAATGAGTGAAAGATTGTATAAGAGAGTTAGAAAAACTATTGAAGATGCTAGAAATGCAACAATACAGAAAATTAGAGTAATTATCCCAAAACTTGAAGAAACTAGAAAAGTAGTATATGAACAACTACAACAAGTATCAGACTGGTTAAAACTTGGAATTGCAAGAGCTGGAATTGATGAAGTCGGTAAGCTAGGCGAGATGGTTCCACCAACCGTACATGTAGAGTATGAAGTTAGAGAGTATGAAGGTGTTAAGTTTCAAAGTGCAAAATTTGTAGGAATATCAGCACCAAACT
>NZ_CEYAEZ010000156.1:0-1390 GCF_982781345.1 Desulfovulcanus sp. | reverse complement strand
AATGCGAGATGCCTAAGATATTTATTCTTAACCATAGTGAACAGGAGGTAGTTAAATGCCAAACAGTAAAGCAAAAGATCGTAAACGTAAGAAACGACTAATGAATGACAAGTTGCGTAAGGAAGGTAGAACACCAGCGCAACGTAACAGAATTAAACGTAAAATTAAACCTAAAGCGGAGGTAAAATATGACTAGCATACAAGCCAAACCAGTAGACACTTATATTAGTGAACAACATTATGAAGACTGTGAATATTTTCTGGGAGGATATATTCCATTCAATGGTTGTGAAGCTGAGGAGGAAATCATAGTAGAAGATAAATTTAATCGATGGCATAATAGTCATCACAAGGCTGTTGTGGCTAACTACCTCCTCCCTTCCACTATCGTCACAGCAGCCTTCCAATTGTTAAACAATAAGGAGAAACAATGAGAAAATCGCTTATTACTTTATGGATATTTTTGTCTACAGCATTGCTTATGGCGGGGGGAAACGTAAATCCAAATTTATCAGAGGTAGCAGATATCCCAAATAGAATATGTAAAGCAAATAAAATCTATGTAGAAAAAGATGCCTTACTTATGTGGCAAGATCAAGCTTATGTTGATGCAGAAGATGGTGCCTATAAGCGTAATCACTCTGTAGCTAAAGCCGGGACATGGGGACATGCTATGAATTATTGTCGTAGACTTAATTATGCGGGATACTCAGACTGGAGACTTCCCACATCAGATGAACTTGTTCATGTACATAGACAAGAGGGACAAGTATTTTCTTACTATAGAGATAACGACTTTTGGTCATCTACACCAGCAACAGATGTAAGATACTATGTGGTTTTCCCTGCAGATGCTTACCAGTATAAAAGATATAAAAAAGAGTCTAATTATATTAGATGTGTAAGATGTATTAGTGAAAAAGAACGTCGTGCAGTTTCAAGAGGAAACGCTAAACCATTTTTTCAAAGTAGATAAATGCTTTAGAGGATTTTAATTTCCTCTTGGAGCAAAATATGAAACTTCTCAAAGATTTTTTCTTTTGCCAAGTCTATCAAGTACTTAGCATCTTCAAAACTTCCCTCACCAAGATTTACTAAAAAATTCGCATGGATTTCACTCGATTGCATATCACCTTTCCTAAAACCTTTTAATTCCACTTCTTCTATGAGCCTTCCTGCATAATCACCCTCAGGGTTTTTAAATGCTGAACCTGCTGAGGGGTCAAGAGGTTGATTAGAACGTAAGTTAAGAAGAGAGTCGAGTAATGTTTGACTAAATCCTTCTTTTATCTCAAATCTTGCAGCAGTTGCAATGCCAGAGAGTTTTGCAAATCTATATCCATGTCCTATCTCCTCTTTGGCTATCCACTTTCCTTCTATCTCTATGCTA
>NZ_CEYAEZ010000155.1:0-1396 GCF_982781345.1 Desulfovulcanus sp. | reverse complement strand
TACCAGCAAATGGGTGGTTTAAATCACAATCAGCATTAAAGCGGCCTACTTTTACGATAGTCACTTGATGGCGACCTTGATTTGATTGCACCATCGCGGTCATACCAGGCTTCCATACTTTTACATCGCCTTGTAAGTGCTTAAGCGGGATGCGTTGAATTAAGTCATCAACACGCTCACCGTATGATTCACTTGGAGATAAAGTAACGCTAAATTTATCACCAGCGGCTTTACCTTCAAGTGCGGTTTCTAAACCGGGTAGCATGCCTTCGCTGCCGTGAATGTAACTTAATGGCGCGTCGTTTAGGCTGCTTTCTATTTGCTCACCCGCTTCGCTAAGGGTGTAATGAAATTCAACGGCAGAATTTTTACTGATTTGCATGTTTGTCTCTTTAAGATTTAAATAAATTAAAAAGCAATTTTACGCGAAATACTGCGCTTTAGAAACTTAACGGGGATGATTTAATGTATTTTGTAAGTCGAGCAACAGATCTTTTTTAGCAGGTGTGGTTTTAGGTGTCGCAGCTTGGGGTATAAATAAAACTAACTGAGTCCCAGGCTTTAATACGCTAGATGCTGATAACTTATTCCAACGTGCTAAATCGCTATGAGCAACGCCATACAACTGACTTATATTCCACAGGTTATCACCGGGCTTAACGTGGTAATCTACCTCGATGGTTGGAATGACAGGCTCTTTTTGTTCCAAGTAAGGGCTTATTTTATAGTTAATAGTGAGCGATTCAGGTAACGTTTGCGGCTCCCCTAAAATAAGCTTTTCGCCAACACCAATAAAGTTATTTTGCTTATTATTGAGCTGTTTTAGTGCCTTTAAAGGCAAGCCAAAATGCCTAGCAATACCGTATAGTGTGTCATTTTTTTTGACTATGTATTCGCCTGCAAAATTGGCTTTAAAAAAACGGTTTTTTAGTAAAGCTTGTTGCTCAATAGGAAGCAACAAAGTATGCGGGCCATGGGGGGAACTTTGGTTTTTTAAATAACCCCTATTAAGAGCATGTAGCTGTTTTACACCCATACCAGAGAGCTTGGCCATAATTGAAAAGTCGAACTGTTTTGCCACATTTAACGAGGTGGTCAGTGCTTTATAAGGAAGCTTTGGGCGTTTAAATTTTGCCTTAGGGTGTTTTACTAAATAGCTTAATGCTAATAGTTTTGGTACATAGTCAGCGGTTTCTTTTGGTAGGGTTAGTGCCCAAAAGTCAGTTGACTTCCCTCGTTTTTGATTGCGTTTTATAGCACGTTTAACTCGGCCTTCACCGGTGTTATAGGCCGCAAGTGCATGCAACCAATTACCATCAAAACGTTTATGTAAATAGCTTAAGTAATCTAGTGCTGCATCGGTTGAGGCCAATACATCTTGGCGTCCGTCGTACCA
>NZ_CEYAEZ010000154.1:0-1451 GCF_982781345.1 Desulfovulcanus sp. | reverse complement strand
TCAATCTTATTTTGAATAACTATCATCCTTCTAAGACCCATTATTGTTGCAGCTAAGAAATGTTCTTCAGTTTGTGGTTGTGGACATGGCATTGATGCATCAATAATCATTAATGCACCATCTACAAATCCAATACCTGCAATCATTGTTGATAATAGTACTTCATGTCCTGGAACATCTAGAATAGATATTCTTCTAACAAGTCTAGGTTCTGAACCATCAGGACATTTACCATTTTCTAAAAGTCCATCACTTACATACCTATACTCACCATCTTGACATTCGTAAATTCCAATTGTTATATATCCTAACTTTATAGTCATAGCTCTCTTAATCTCTTCACTATGTCTAGCAACCCAAACACCACTTAAAGCCTGTACTAGAGTTGTTTTACCATGATCAACATGTCCTAACGTTGTCAGTATGGTGTCTGGATATATGAAATTGCCCATATATATGAAGCTAAATATTAGAGAGTTAATAAGGGTTCGGGAAACTTACAAGATTAGCTATGTTCAATCTTCTCAACTTTAATCCTTCTTTGAGAATCTTCTCTCTCAATACTTAGAAGTGTAGTATTGATATTATTCTTCAAAGCTTCTCTAATAATTTGATCTATAAACTCTCTACTTTGAGAAGTTATTATTAATTGATTAACGAGACACTCCTTAACCAACTTTGATACTAATGTTGAAAATGATGATCTTATAGCAACATCAACATATGGCATTGGTTCATCCATAATCATGAAATCTACATTATGATTAGCAACAACATATACAGAAAGCATAAATGATAGTGAGAGAGTAAGTCTCTGTCCATCACTCATTCTAGATATTGGAACACGTCTACCACCTCTCAAACCGTATAGAGTATACTCACTAACTAGAGTGCCAAGTCTCTCCTTAATACTCAACTCAATTCCAGCACCAGACATGTCTGAATATGGGTACATGAGCTTGAAATAATTATCTACCAAATCTCTAACTTTCTCAACCATCTTCTCTCTTAATCTAGATTGTACTTTCCTAATTGCAGATCTAACATTAGTTAATTGATTATACAACTTCTCTAAACTGTACACTCTATCACGAAGTTTTTCAATAGATTCAACAGGAATTGAAGATAGTATTCTCTCTAATCTAGAAACTTCAATACTCAAACTATTCAACCTATTTCTAACTTCATCAAGTCTCTTACTAATATCTTGAATTTCTAACTCTAGAGATGTTAACTGTTTTAAATCAAGTCCTGAACTTTTCAACTTCTCTTCAAGTTCTCTCTCCTCTCTAATCAAACTCTTCAACTTTTTTTCTGTCTGATGGTACTTCAATTTTCTGCAATTCTTTTGGAAGATTTTCTTTGTTGCTGGGTTTCCCTATTGCAATCATCATCTCAACATGATATTTATCAGGCACGTTTAATACTTCTTTTGCTTTATCATAGTCAAA
>NZ_CEYAEZ010000153.1:0-1464 GCF_982781345.1 Desulfovulcanus sp. | reverse complement strand
TTTTAGATAACACTACTATTCCTGGGCTTATTGCAAACAGAAAAAATGCTTATACGATGAAAAGTATAAGGTTTTATAAATGGTTATACTTTTGAAAGTATAAAGCAGGGTATAGCAATCTTTATAAACCTAAGTAAACATAACTTTACTATGGTAAATATATATAAACAGGAGTTAACCACACTCCAACAGGAAATATTAAGAGTATTGTTTGTAAAGGCAGGAATGTCTTTAAATCAGAGGGGGATAGCCAGGATTCTTGGAGTAACACAGCCAGCAGTTATGAAAGCTCTTCCTAGATTAGAGGAAGAAGGCTTAATAAATGTAAAACAAGATGAAGACTCTAAAAGATGGTCTATAGAGTTAAATAGAGATAACCATAAGGTTATTCAATTAAAAAGAGTAGATAATTTAAGGCAAGTTTATAGTTCTGGATTAGTAGATTTTTTAGAAAAGGAATTTGCCGGAGCAACAATAATTCTTTTTGGAAGTTATTCCAGAGGTGATGATACAACAACCTCTGATATAGATATTGCAGTGATTGGAAGGAAAGAGAAAACTATTAAATTAACTAATTTTGAAAAAACTCTTGAGAGAACTATATTCATTAATTTTTATCCTTCTTTTAAAGAGATTCATAAACACTTAAGGGAAAATATATTCAATGGGATTGTTCTTGCAGGAGGAATTGAAATATGAGAGGAGTAAAGCAATTTGATGAATTTATTAGAATGGGAATTGTCAAAAGACAGGCACCTGATAAATCAAGATCAAGATTTTTAATAATGGAAGCAGAACAAGGTTATGATTATTTGCTTAAACTCATAAAAAACATGGGTATTGGAAATCATAATGCCAATGATTATGTAAAAAATTGTTATGATATTCTGATGGAATTGACAAGAGCTAAAATGCTTCTTGAAGGATTGAATGCTTCTGGCTTTAAAGCACATGAGGCAGAAGTTTCTTATTGGAGAAATATGCAATTCAAAGAGCAAGATATTCAATTCCTAGATCAAATTAGATTTTTCAGAAACGGCATGCTTTATTACGGAACAATTTTGGATAAAGAATATGCAGAAAAAGTCATAGAATTTACAAAAAAGAATTATCAGAAATTAAGAGATTTTTTGGATAAGTTGACTAAAGAGGGGGAGAACAAGAAAAGATGAAAACCTTCATAACAGCAGATCATCATTTCCACCACAAGAATATTATTGAGTATTGCAAAAGACCATTCAAGACAGTTGAGGAAATGGATAAGGTAATGATAGAGAAGTGGAATAAGAAAGTTGGGAAAAATGATTTAGTGATACACTTAGGAGATTTTGCACTTGGCAGTAAATCGAAAGTTAAAGAAACAAGAGAAAAACTTAATGGAACTATTATCCTCATTAAAGGAAATCATGATAAATCTATCAAAGATTTTATTGTAGTTAGAGATTCTGTACAAATTGGAGATTT
>NZ_CEYAEZ010000152.1:0-1467 GCF_982781345.1 Desulfovulcanus sp. | reverse complement strand
TAACTGATCCTCCCTTAATTATATCAGAGGTGGATTATATTAAGTAATTACCAAAGAAATTATTTATTTTAATTTTTAACAATAAAAATTAATAAGGACTTTACTTAATCACTTTAAAAACTTTGTTAATTTTTGTATGTGATAATATAGATAGTTGAGTATATATGAATATATAAAAAGGAAAATCCTTGACTGATTAACTAATTTTATTTAATTTTATTTAAATTAAAGCATACGTTGAAGAAGATGTATACATCCCGACTTCAAAAAGGTGGTGCCCTATTGGATGATATGCGCGCCCTGGTGCGGTACTGGAAAGATCAGGGCATGGGCCAACAGAAAGATTGGATAGTTTCGGAAAATATCCTCGGCAAACGCTCCCGCACACGGGTCCTGGATGTTTATCAGGAGGCCTTTGTGCCTCGGTTTGTGAAAGGCAATCCGCCCGAAGCCTGGAGGATCGTCAGGCCTCTTGAAGATCGTGACCTTGGCATAGAGGTAGTGAGACCGATATACTACTGGATCACGGCCCGTTCTGAACACATACTATATGATTTCGTTATGGAAGAAATTGTGCCTAAGTCTAAAAGCATGGATTCGACTGTTAGGGTGGATGAAACAGAACGCTGGATTCAAGAAAAAATCACGAGCCAGGGGCGATCATGGTCTCGGTCAGTAAGCACCAGAGTCGCGCAGAGTATGCTCGCCGCACTACGGGATTTTGGACTCCTTGAAGGAAAAGCCAAGAAACGAATTGCACCCTCATACCTTCCTGTGGAATCCTTTGCATATTTAGCTTTTTGCCTTTTCAAATCTGGAGTCTCTGGCGAGAAATTGATTAAGCATAATGACTGGAAGTTGTTTCTCATGGATACACCAGTTGTGGAGAGGCTCTTTCTTGATGCCCATCAAAGTAACCTTCTTCGGTATGAAGCGGCGGGAAGGATCCATAGGTTAGATTTCTTTGCGAACACACTGGAGGAGATGGCAGATGTCATTGCTGGAAGACGAAATTAGGGTTCTGGAACAGGACTTGGCTGCAAGCCCTATTAGGATAAGCGCCTATCATGACCTGCCCTTTGCAATATTTTGTTATGAGCCCAAGGAAGAGTTCACTTGCCGTAAGCACATACGGTCGTTAGCCATATCTCTTGAGCAGAATTATCAGAAAAGGGTTACGTTCATTTCCCTTGGCCGTCTCTTTTGGGAGATTATTGAGAAAACAGAAGGATTAGATGCCATTGTTGAAGAGGAGCACCAATTTGGTTTTGAACGTGCCCAAGAGACAGTCAATACCATTTTGTCAGATGAAGACTTTCGTCCACTGCCAGATGTTCTGGCGAGTAGAATGCAAGGGCTCAGTCCGGATAAAGATATAGTCTTTCTTGTCCGGGCCGGAGTTCTGGCTCCCAGCATCTATAGGTGTTCCACACTTTTGGACAAAATGCATGGCCGAACAATGGTCCC
>NZ_CEYAEZ010000151.1:0-1469 GCF_982781345.1 Desulfovulcanus sp. | reverse complement strand
CTGCTCACGGGCAAGACCCGTCAAGAGGACGAGAAAGACCAGGACCGGCGCGGCGGCATCATCTGGCATACACAGGGCTCGGGCAAGAGCATCACGATGGTCTATCTCGTCCGAAAGATGCGAACCATCCCAAAGTTGCGGGCCTTCAAGGTGGTGGTCGTCACGGACCGCACCGACCTGGAAAAACAGCTCCGGGAGACGGCCGCTCTCACTGGCGAAAACATCCGGCCGGATCAGCAGGACGAGAGGCGAAGAACGTCGGCCACCGAGACGCTCAAGTCGATTTTACGCGAAGACAGCCCGGACATCGTCTTTGCCATGATCCAGAAGTACCTGGAGCGCAAGGGCGAGGCAGAGGTCTATGAATACGAAGTGCCGGTGAAGGTGAGACAGCCCCTCGAAGGCGAGGAGCGTCTGGTACACCAGGAGAAAACCAAGACGCTGAAGCTCGCGGTTCGGGATCAGGAGTTCGAGGTTCTGAACGAATCCCCTAACATCCTGATCCTGATCGACGAGGCCCATCGCTCGCACACAAAGACCTTCCACGCCAATATGATGAAGGCACTGCCCAACGCAGCCAAGATCGGGTTTACCGGTACGCCCATCATGCGCAGCGACAAGGCAACGACCCAGGCGATCTTCGGGGAGTTTATCGACAAGTACCGGTTGAACGAGGCCGTGGAAGACGAGGCGACCGTTAAGATCGTCTACGAGGGGCGAACCGCCGACGGGCTTGTGGAGCACACCGATCGGCTGGACCAGAGGTTCGAAGACCTCTTTCGCGATTACACCGATGCCGAGAAACAGGCGATCAAGAACAAATACGCGGCTGAGGGCGACGTGCTCGAAGCACCCAAGCTCATCGCCGAGAAAGCAGCGGACATGCTGCGGCACTACATTCGGGCCGTTCTCCCGAATGGCTTTAAGGCACAGGTCGTGGCGGTGTCACGGCTGGCGGCGATCCGATACTGTGAAGCCCTGGAGAACGCGCGCGACCGGATTGTGCAGGAAATCGAATCCCTTGATCCGGGCAAACTTAGGCTAAGTGACGAAGAACTCGCACAGGAAGATGAATACACGCAGTTTCTTGTCGGAGCAGCCAAACATCTTGATACGATCCGCCGCCTGGAGTTTGCGGCCGTCGTTTCCCACAATCACAATGATCCGCCTTCCTGGCGCGAATGGACAGACAAGGCGAAGCAGGATGCCAACATCGCCCGATTCAAGAAGCCGCTCGTTCACGAGGACCCGGCAAAGCAGGACGGGCTGGCGTTCTTGTGCGTCAAAAGCATGTTGACCACAGGGTTTGACGCGCCGTTGGAACAGGTCCTCTATCTAGACCGTAAGATTGTGGCCCATGAACTCCTCCAGACGATTGCCCGCGTGAACCGACGGGTGCGAGGTAAGGAATGCGGTTATATTGTCGACTACATCGGCGTCGCCCGGCACTTGCATGAGGCATTGGGCGG
>NZ_CEYAEZ010000150.1:0-1487 GCF_982781345.1 Desulfovulcanus sp. | reverse complement strand
GGTTGGCCGCGGACAAACCGTTCGGGATGGGCGGCATAAGCGGCCTGCAGCACCTGTTGGCGCTGGGCTTGGTGCTCTTCGGATTGCCCATAGTGGACCATGGCCGGCGTCAGTAACGCCAAGCCGGTGTGGTAGTGTTGCTCGTTATACCAGGGGAAAAAGGTCCGCGCCCAAGCCCGGGCATCGGCCAGGGAGCCGAACCGTTCGGGAAAATCGGGCTGATACTTCATCGTCTTGAAGTGGGCCTCGGAAAATGGGTTATCATCGGGGACATGGGGTCGGGAATGGCTGGGGGTTACCCCCAGATCGCTCAAGAGCTGGGCGAGCGTCGAGGCGATCATCACCGATCCGCGATCCGCATGCAGTGTCAGTTGCTCCCGACGAATCCCCTGGCGCTGGCAGCTGGTCTCGATGAGGGGTTCGGCCAGCTCTTTAGACTCCTGTTCGGCGACCATCCAGCCCACCACGTACCGACTGAAGACGTCGAGGACGACATACAAATAGTAATAGACCCATTGGGCCGGACCTTTCAACTTGGTGATGTCCCAACTCCACAATTCATTCGGTCCGGTCGCCAATAACTCCGGTTTCGTATAGGACGGGTGGCGGAGCTGATTCCGGCGTTCCCGCACCTCCTCATACGTTTCCAGGATGCGGTACATGGTGCGCCAGCTACACAGGTAGATGCCCTCGTCCAACAACTGCGCCCACACCTGACGGGGGGCCTGATCTTGGAACCGCTCGCTATTGAGCAGGTCGCGCACGTGGCCCCGCTCCGCCTCGGTCAGCGCCCGGGCGGGCGCTGTGCGCCGAATTCGCGTCGAGGCAAGCCTCTGACGCGAATCCGACGTGCGATAAAAACTACCCCGCGGTATTCCCAGGACGGTGCAGGCGGTCGACACGCCTACCTCTTCAGCTAGCTGGTGGGCCGTCTGGATCATCTGCTGGCGCCCTTTGGGAGAGCCGCGCAAGCGATCCCAAGTAGGTTGGAGAGTTTTTTTTGCACCTCGATAATGGTTTCGGCCTGTTCCAGCTGTTTGCGCAGCCGTTCGTTCGCCCGCCGTAGCCGTTCCACCTCTTGGGGGGCCGGATCGGCCGGAGAGGGACCCTGCTTCCGGACGTCCAGTTCTCCCTGCTCCCGCTGCTGGCGCCATTTGCTCAAGTGGGACGAATATAATCCCTCGCGGCGTAACAGGGCGCCTATCTGTCCCGATTGGGTGCATCGGTCGACTTCCTGGAGGATGCGGCGTTTGTAGGCGGCCGGAAAGCGGCGCCGTCGCGCTCGGGATACCACCTCGGTTTCGCGGCTGGGGGTGGGGGCGGCCTCAGACAGGGATTTTGACGCTTCCTGCCCGTTGATCGGGGTCGTCAGAACCGGTGATTGAGACATGGTTTAGATCTCCTTCGCCCTGGGGATATGCTCCTTAAACTTTCCGGGCAAGTTGTCTCATTTAATATAGACACACAGGGGGCGCCGAGTGGGGCTT
>NZ_CEYAEZ010000149.1:0-1494 GCF_982781345.1 Desulfovulcanus sp. | reverse complement strand
TCTTGATTGTTAGAAAAAACGTTCAGATGATATTCAAATCATTGGATAGACTAACGAAGAAACTCTCAGAAGCTTCTTCAAGAACTGTGGAAGTCGCTTCGATGATGAATGATAAGGTGGACCCCATTGTCAAGACCACTTTTGTCTGAGTTTAAGGTGTAATAAGATGGCCTTGAAATACCCTATCATCTATGCAGCCTCCTTAAGCTCAGATGCCCCGAAATATGCTTCAGCGGGAGTTCTATCACCAAGCCCCTGATGTGGCCTTTCATTGTTGTAGAACCAGAAATAGTTCCTGAGGCCTTCTTTCAGTTCCTCCACCGTCTCGTAGTCTTTGATATATATGTCCTCGTACTTGACCGTACGCCATAGCCTCTCAACCATGATGTTGTCCATAGCACGACCCTTGCCGTCCATGCTTATCCTAATTCCATGCTCCTTCAGTACCCCAGTAAAGGATTGGCCAGTATACTGTGCCCCTTGGTCAGTATTAAAGATATCCGGTTTTCCGTGGACCCTCAGGGCCCTCTCCAGGGCACTTACACAAAATCCATCATCCATGGTCACTGAAATCTCCCAGGACAGCACATAGCGGCTGTACCAGTCCATCACCACCGTCAGATATACAAAGCCACCCCTCAGCCGTATGTACGTTATATCACTGGCCCATACCATATTCGGACAATTGATATTCAACCCCCTGAGAAGGTATGGGTAAATCTTGTGCCCTTCGCCGGGTACTGTTGTACGCTTCCTCGGTGCTATGGACGAAAGACCCATTAGTCTCATCAGCCTCTGAACTCTCTTTCGATTCACCTTGTAACCCAGCCTTCTCAGGTACTTCTTCATCTTCCTGGTGCCGTAAAAAGGATGTCTGGTGTATTCTTCGTCAATAAGTCTCATTAGCTCCAGATTCTCTTCAGACTCGCCTCCAGGCTTCCTGTAGTAACTGGATCGTGGAAGACCAAGCAACTCACACTGCCTGCGTACACTCAGCCTCGGATGTTCAGGTTCTATCATAGTCCGCTTCTCTGCCACTGTCAGTCGAGTAATCCGGTCTTTTTTTGAGCCAGTCTACCTCTATCTGAAGTTGACCGACCTTGCGATACAGTTGATCCCGTTCTCGCTCGATTCGCTCCGCCTCCCGGTCTTTGCCACGGCTGAATACCTTAGGGGCAGCTTCAAGGAGTTGCTTTTTCCACAGGTTGATCTGGTTCACATGAATTCCGAATTCCTGAGCAAGCTCGTTCGCTGTCTTTTGTCCCTTGATAGCTTCAAGGGCAACCTTCGCCTTGAATTCGTCAGAAAATCTCCTGCGTCTCACTTCGGACTCCCTTTCTCAGAATTGCGATCTTCACTCTACCATATTGTCCCATCCTCGGGGTCCACTATATTGCTTATCTTTCCCGTATTGAATGCAGTTGCTATTTTGCTAAGTGCTCTTACAGGCTCCCCTATGCGAGAATTTGAAACTGCTAAAAACCTGTTGTCCGA
>NZ_CEYAEZ010000148.1:0-1497 GCF_982781345.1 Desulfovulcanus sp. | reverse complement strand
AATTAAAAAAGGGTTAGCTAAGTATGCGGCACTTTTTTTAGCGGCAAGTCTTTCTATGTCGGTTGCTGCTGTTGAATATGCTGCTAACTTTAAGGGCACAGATATTAATGAGTTTATTAATATTGTGGGCAAAAACCTTAATAAAACCATCATTATTGATCCTAACGTGCGTGGCAAAGTTAATGTGCGCAGTTATGAGTTAATGGATGAGGCACTTTATTATCAATTCTTTTTAAATGTATTAGAAGTTTACGGCTATTCAGCTGTTGAAATGGATAACAACATTATAAAAATAGAAAAAAGTTCAGATGCTAAAAAATCCAATGTACCGTTAATTACAACGGACAGCGATGCAGCTGGCGATATGATGATCACTCGGGTTGTGCGAGTTAAAAATGTCAGCGTACAAGAGTTAGGCCCTTTGGTTCGCCAGTTTAGTGACCAAAAAGATGGCGGTCATGTTGCTAACTTTAATGCCGCTAACGTGATGATGCTAACAGGACACGCAGCCTCAGTTAATCGTTTGGTAGAAATTATTCGCTCTGTTGACCAAGCGGGTGATAAGCGCGTTGATATTGTAAAACTTAAATATGCAACAGCTGATGATGTGGTATCGGTAGTTGATAATATTTATAAAGACAGTGGCAAGGGCAGCGTTCCTGAGTTTTTAATTCCTAAAGTTGTGGCTGATGGCCGAACTAATAGCGTGATTGTGAGTGGTGAAGGTCAAGCTCGTACCCGCGCCATTGAGCTTATTAAACGTCTCGACGGCGAACTTGAAAGCCAAGGTAATACCAAAGTATTTTACCTAAACTACGCAAAGGCAGAAGATTTAGTCAAAGTACTTCAAGGTGTGAGTAAATCGCTGGCAGAGGATTCAAAAGGCGGAGCAACCAATAATGCGCGTAGCAGTAATAGAAACGACACTAGCATTGAAGCTCATCCAGATTCTAACTCACTCGTGATCACCGCTCAGCCAGATACGATGCGTTCACTAGAGTCAGTAATTGAGCGTTTGGATATTCGCCGCGCACAAGTATTAGTGGAAGCCATTATTATTGAAGTGATGGAAGGTGATGGCGTTAACTTTGGCCTGCAATGGATTTCAGAGCAAGGTGGGATGCTACAATTTAATAATGGTACAACAGTACCTGTTGGTTCGTTAGCCGTAGCGGCAGAACAAGCCCGTGATAAAACGGTGACTAAAAATATCATTGGTACTGAATCAGGTACTGTCACCAAATATGATGAAACAACTGAAGGTGACTACGGCCCACTAGCCTCATTACTCGGTGGTATTAATGGCTTAGCCATGGGGGTAATTAAAAATGACTGGGGCGCAATTGTTCAAGCGGTTTCAACCGACACTAATTCGAATATTCTAGCGACTCCATCTATTACTACAATGGATAACGAAGAAGCATCTATTTTAGTTGGTCAAGAAGTGCCAATCATTACTGGTTCGCAAACAGGTAGTAACAACGAAAATCCATTTCA
>NZ_CEYAEZ010000147.1:0-1504 GCF_982781345.1 Desulfovulcanus sp. | reverse complement strand
CATTTTGGAGTAGTCAGCCTCTCCTGTCACCAAATAGGTAGGTTTACCATACATTGGGTCAATGCCCTTTTCTAGCTTCCCTAAAATTTTATCAGGAAAGGTTCTATAATAATCATTCAAGAGTCCAACATCATCTTTGGATGCAACTTCAAAAAGTTCATTGGTTTTTGGCTGCCTACTCTTCACCCCTTTTGGGCGTTTTTGAAGAAAAATAATATCAGAGATAACATTTGTATGTGTATGTTCAAAAGTAGAGTTGGGTAAACGATAAGCTCCTATCACATCTGCTTGACTTGTAAGCTCTTTACGCACTTTGGGATTTGCTTTGTCCATTACCCCTTTTGAGGTTATAAATGCAATCACACCATTCTCTTTGACATCTTCAAGAGCTTTAACAAAAAAATGGTCATGCAAAGCTTTAACATCTGGTCGATGCTTTAGCCTCCCTGCTCCTCTCTCCTCTGAAAATGGAACATTGCTTATAACAAGGTCAAAAGGCTTATCACTCTTAAACTCCTCATACCCTTTATGATGATGTTCAGCATCACCAAAGAGGCGTTTAACCACCTCATGGTTAGTTTTATCAATATCAACAGTGGTAAATTTAATTTTATGATTGTTTTTTAGAAAATTTCCACTACCAACAGCAGGTTCAAGAGCTGTTTTTATCGGAACACCTGCATCGTGTAGAGCTTTATACATAGCGTCAATAGTTTCAGGTGCTGTATAGTGTTGTGTGAGAGACTCTTTTGTTCCACTCTCCAGTCCACCCTTGCCTGTATAATGTTGAAGCACTGCTCTATCTTCAGGAGTGGTCTCCTCGATAGGCTTTTTGATAATCTCTTCTACTTTAGCATTTATGGCTTTTCTCTCTCCTTTGGTTTTTGGCGTGGCTATTGACTCTTCTGATACTTCTCCTTTATTGTCTTTATTGCTTCTTTGTGGCTCATTCCTTGCTGTTTCAACTTTTGTACTTCTATTCTCATCAGAAATATCTTCTGATTGTTTTTTCTTCTCTCTAGCATCAATATACTCCTCTTTGTCAAAGTAATCTTTCAATTCAGCCTCAAGTGATTCAATCTCAAGCTCCTCTTCCTTGGTAGGAGTGGAATCACCATCAAAATACTTATCTGTCAACTCTTCATATCGAGTGATCTCCTCATCCATGTGAGGGAACCCCTCCCTTCTTAGATCTTCTAATATTTCGATATCTTCGGCTGACGCTCTTCCTTCACGAGCTTTGATTATTCTTTTCGCTTTCTCTTTAGGGAGATGAGCTATTGCATTCTCTATCTCACGATCACTATATGTATCTCTAAAATAGCTATCTTCATAGTGAGAGATCTCTTCTTTGCTATACTCTTTTAGTTTTTCTTTCTTTCTAAAAAAAGCCTTTACTCTAGCTTTTGCATCATCCTCAGATTCTCCAATGCCAACTTCAGAGGCTTTGCGAATCTGAAAAGCCCTGGACTCTTTTTTTCCTACCCAGCCATCACCCACTCTA
>NZ_CEYAEZ010000146.1:0-1505 GCF_982781345.1 Desulfovulcanus sp. | reverse complement strand
ACTAGGCCAGCAACGTGTAGATGATAAATCAAATGAAATCACTGCGATACCAAAGCTATTGTTACAGCTGGATATTGAATCGCCCCGGGTTCATCGGAGGCATTTTTGTTTGAGTCATCATGCTGCTTTTTGATACTCAGTCTGTCGATAATAATTTTCTTCGTACTCACGCGGCGGAATGTCGCCAATGGAGCTAAGCAGTCGGCGATTGTTGAACCAGTCGACCCAGGTCAGCGTAGCCCGCTCCACATCATCCATCCCTCGCCAAGGCCCATTTTTATGGATGACCTCGGCCTTGTACAGGCCATTGATCGTTTCCGCCAGGGCGTTGTCGTAGGAGTCCCCGACCGTTCCGACGGAGGCCTTGAAGCCAGCCTCTGCCAATCGTTCTGAATAACGGATGGAGAGATACTGGCTTCCACGATCACTATGGTGGGTCACACCTGTCGGTTTGCCTCGTGCCCAGAGAGCCTGCTCCAGAGCATCAAGCACGAGGTCGGTTTTCATCGATTTCAACACACGCCAGCCAACAATCCAGCGTGAGAAGACATCAACCACAAAGGCCACATAAACAAAGCCAGACCATGTCGCCACATAGGTGATATCCGCGACCCACAGCTGGTTGGGGCGATCTGCGGTAAACTGGCGTTTCACCAGATCCAATGGCCTGTCGGCCTGTTCCGATGGAATCGTGGTAATGCAACGCTTCCCGCGCCTGACGCCAGCAATTCCAAGGCTGTTCATCAATCGTTCCACAGTGCATCTCGCTACCTGAATCGACTCACGATGAAGCTGTTTCCAGACCTTGTGGGCGCCATAGTTGCAGTGGCTCTGCTGCCATACTCGCTGGATCTCAGGGGATAACCGGTCATCCCTTTGCGAGCGCTTGCTCCTTTTCTCCGGGCAGCGTTCCATCTCCTTATGACGGTGATACGTGGACGGTGCAATCGGCAATACCTGACAGATTGGCTCGACACCGTACTCGTCGCGATGACAGTCAATAAAATCCACCATCACCTCCGTTTGCGGTCGAGCTCCGCCTGGGCGAAAAAAGCCGCTGCCTTGCGCAATATCTCATTCGCACGCTTGAGCTCACGGTTCTCTCGCTCCAGATCTTTCATGCGCTGCTGCTGATCGGAACTGAATCCGGGCTTTACGCCTGAATCAACTTCCATCCTGTTAACCCACTTTCTTAATGTCTCAGGGGTACAACCAATTTTGGATGCAATCGATGTGATCGCTGACCAGCGTGACGGGTATTCATGTTCGCTCGTTAAAACCATGCGAACTGCTCGTTCTCGTACTTCCGGGGAATATCTTACTTGTGTCTTCATAGGCTAATCCTCTCAAGAGTTTTAGCCTCCGACAAACCCGGGGTGATTCAATATGGATAATGGTCGATGAAAGGGGCAAGGCATATACCTTCTACTGTTTGGGACTCTCATAATAACCTGAAGTGGTTCGGTAATTGTGGACACCTCGAAAAGGGTGAATATACGCCCTGA
>NZ_CEYAEZ010000145.1:0-1507 GCF_982781345.1 Desulfovulcanus sp. | reverse complement strand
GGCATTCTTTGCTCAGAATGGCAGTCCCGAAGCGTTTTAAGGGCAATGTCGTAAATGTTGTGAAGGAACACGTAATGTTTGACTTTTTATTATAAATAATTGAGGGGTCGGGGAGTTTCCCCCTCTTAAATTAGCCAAATATTTGTTATCATAGAAGTAAAGGTCGGAAACGAATAATTAAGACCAATACTTTTATGAAAAAACAAATATCAAAATTAAATCCAGAATGGGTTTCCCAAACCCGTGATTACTTTTTAAAATTTCTGAAACTAACCAAATTTCCTCACCCTGACAGAAATGGCATCAGAGGAAGTAAATTTGATTATCCAGAATGGCTGATTATGTTAATTGCTATTCTGTCTGTAAAATGCAAAGTTAAATCATATCTTGGCACACATCGCATGGCTTTGAAATACTGGAAAGTAATTGCCCAAGGAACTAGACTCAAACCAATTTCAGAAAGACAGCTGCGAGATCGTTTAAAAAAAATCTGCCACTCGCCTAGAAAACCTGCAGCATTCATTTTTCAAATATTTCCTAAGAAATACTTCAATCAAAAAGATAAGTGCTGATAAAATGATGACTAAAGCCAAAGGACCAGTCTGGCACAAGAAACAGAAATCACAAGGCATTATTCCTAAAGGATTAACTGGACTTGATAAAGAGGCAAGGTGGGGTATGTCCCGCTATGATGGCTGGGTTTACGGACATGGAACATTCTGTTTTACATCATATGGCATTCCAATACTTGGCATATTTCAATGGATGCCTAACTCAGGACACGAAGCCAAAAGAATGGAGATAGAAATTACAAATTATGAAAATATTGTAAAGAAAGTATTTATGGATAGCAAGGCTGATGATCAAAATCTGTATCACCGACTTAAACATAATTACCATATTCAGTTAGTCACAGTTCCGCGAAAACACAAGAATAGATCAGAATCAAGAAAAAAATACATTAAGGATATGCTGACAAAACAGAATCTTAAAGATTACAAGAAACGATCAACCACAGTAGAGCCTATGCAGGGACTAGTGTCTGAAATATTTGATTTAGAAAGGTGCTGGATGAGACGGGATGAGAACAATCGCTGGTTATTCGCTGCTATGGGAATTGCCATACAAATGGCGCAATGGAATGCTTACAAGCAAAAACGATCAACTTGGAAAATCAAAGATGATGTGCTGGGGTTGTGAGAAACTCCCCGACCCCTCAGATAATTATCTTTTTTAACATCACCTATTTGAACAGATAGGGTTCTTTCAGTTGATAAATCATACTCTATTGAAATTGCATCAAGGGCATTTCCTTTAACCGAGAGAATCCCTATTCCAGAACTCTGAATCTCAAATTTTGCTACAAGTTTTTCATCCTCTGACTTGAATTCAAGCTCAGTTATTGCAATGTGGCGAATAATTGCTGCTGGCATTATTGACCTCCTTCCAGTTTTTTTCGGGTTTGTAGTTCATACATAAACACGATTAAGCCAATATAAGCTCTCAT
>NZ_CEYAEZ010000144.1:0-1507 GCF_982781345.1 Desulfovulcanus sp. | reverse complement strand
TTATCACTTCCGTTCTACAGGGCGAGATTTGCTGCAAAAGATGAGATACATAGGTAACACCTCTAGATTACCAAAATCTATGAAGTATGGTAATATCAGAGGTTAATTAATACCTAAATCTCATCAATATGTTAGCATCTCATATTAAGAAACAAGATTTTTATCTAATTCCTCAAATTAGGCTTTTAGACAAATGTGAACGTTGGCGCCGGGTTGCTAAGATCTTAAAACTCTCTCGGGCCGCTAAGCTAAGATTAGAGTGGATTATTTACTATCATCAGGGCAATAGCGCCACTTTGACCGCCCGCCGCTTTGGCATCTCCCGTAAAACCTTTTACAAATGGTTTAGCGAGTTTGATCAAGATAATCTCTATTCATTGCATAAGCTTGAGGACAAATCCAAAGCGCCTAAAAAAGTCAGACAAAGAGAAATTACGCCCCTGCAAGAGCAGCGAGTAATCAAGCTAAGAAAAAAATACATCAAGTATGGCAAGGAAAAATTGGCAATCATTTACAAAAGGGAATTTGGCGAAAACCTAAGCGCTTGGAAAATCCAGAAGATAATTGAAAAATACAGGCTTTACCCAAATCCCACTAAAACCGCTAAAACAACCAGAAAAAGGCAAAGGGCCCAGAAAAAGAAAAGGATCACTGAACTTAAATTGTACAAGCTTCCAAAGTACAAACAGAGGGCTGGTTACATTATTTGTCTTGATACGATTGAGATCCACTGGAACGGCCTTAAACGTTACATCTTTACGGCCATAGACAAATATGGTAAGGTAGCTTTTGCCAGGATGTACAAATCCAAATCATCACTTAATGGCCAAGACTTTTTGTTTCGCCTCCATTATCTGCTAGGTGAAAAAGTACCTCGAGTTGGTCATGACAATGGCAGTGAGTTTGAAAAATACTTTAAGCAAGCTTGTGAGGAACTGAAAATCAAACAATACTACAGTCGACCCCGAACACCCAAGGATAATCCTAACAATGAAAGATTTAACCAAACCCTTCAAAATGAATTTATCAACCTTGGCAACTTTAGCCCTGATCCAACTATTTTCAATCCACTTTTAACTGAATGGTTAATTGAATACAATTTCTTTAGACCCCATGAAGCACTCAACTACGAAACGCCCTTAGAATTTTCAAAAGTGTTACCTATGTACTCATCTTGTACAGCCCCTTGACAAGATTTTTAATATATGCTAAGATAATAAGTTAAAATGCTTATTTTGGAGTAAAACGCCTAAATAAGCCATAGTTAATTCCCTATAAAAGAGGCGCTTATTTGACACCTACAGATTTGTGAGTTTCAGCTATTTGAAAAATCCCCTACATAAATCTGCAGACAACCCCTCCCTGCGCTGGTTAGTGCCTGGATAGGAGGGAAAAGCGGTGCCTGTAGATTATTGAGTAGTAGGTATAAAAGTTGTACCTTTTATATTTCCCCAACGTTACGTTGGTGGCCTCCTTTCATCCCGCTCCAGTTTTTTAAAGCTGAAGC
>NZ_CEYAEZ010000143.1:0-1525 GCF_982781345.1 Desulfovulcanus sp. | reverse complement strand
AAAGAAGAGATAGAAATAGAGACAGGAGCAATAATATTCTCATCAGGGACAAAGATCTTTGACACCAACAAGATAAAAGACCACTACCCAAAATACCCCAACATAGTCACAAGCCTTGAATTTGAAAGAATCCTTTCTGCATCTGGTCCCACCATGGGAAAGCTGCTCAGGCCATCAGATGGCAAAGAGCCAAAAAAGATAGCATGGATCCAGTGTGTAGGCTCCCGTGATGTGAATACCCATACCTACTGCTCTGCTGTGTGCTGTATGTATGCAGTAAAAGAAGCAGTAATTGCCAAAGAACATGCACCTGGAGTTGATTGCGCCATATTCTACATGGATATGAGAACATATGGAAAGGATTATGAGAGATACTATGAAAGAGCAAAAGAAGAGGGTGTTAGGTTTATTAGATCAAGGATACATACAATAGAAGAGGAGCCCGGGACGCAAAATTTGATGATGACATATGTGGATGATAATGGGGATGTTAATATTGAAACTTTTGACTTGGTGGTCCTTTCTGTAGGATTTGAAACATCAGAGAGGGCCATAAACATAGCAGAGAGAATGGGGATAAATCTTACAAAATATGATTTTTTTGCTACAAGTACATTTTCACCAGTTTCTTTAACAAGAGAAGGAATATATGTATGTGGGACTATTTCTAATCCTAAGGATATACCTTTTTCTGTAATGGAGGCAAGTGCTGCTTCATGTGAGGCCCAGATCATATTAAATGAGGCAAGAGATACTCTTACAAGAAAAAAAGAGGTTCCTCCAGAGAAGGATGTTATTGGAGAGAGGCCCAGAATAGGAGTATTTGTATGCAACTGTGGGATAAATATTGGTGGCGTTATAGATGTGCCTGCCTTGAAGGAATATTCGAAGACCCTTCCTTTTGTAGAATATGTGGAGGATAATCTTTATACTTGTTCCCAAGATACTCAGGATAGGATAACTGAATTGATAAAGGAAAAAGGCCTGAATAGGATTGTGGTTGCTGCATGTAGTCCGCGAACCCATGAGCCTTTGTTTCAGGAGACCCTTATAAATGCTGGTCTCAATAAATATTTATTTGAGATGGTGAATATCAGAAACCAGGATTCATGGGTGCATAAGGATTACCCCGAAGATGCCACAGAAAAAGCAAAGGACCTTATTAGGATGGCAGTGACAAAGGTTGCACTTATGGAGCCTCTGAAGGAGACAGAACTGGATATAAATAGAGACGTGCTTGTTGTAGGAGGAGGGGTTGCAGGTATGACAACCGCAAAGTCTCTCTCATCCCAAGGGCATAAGGTATATCTTATAGAGAAGGAGAAATACTTAGGTGGGCAGGCAAGAAATCTTTATCAGACATGGAAAGGGGAAGATATTCAAGGCAGATTAAAGGAACTTATTAAGGGTGTGAAATCTGATAAGAATATAACCATTTACCTTGGTGCAGAGATAAAGGATGTAGAGGGGTTTGTGGGCAATTTTAATACAAGGATAATATCAGACGGAAAAGAAGAAACAATCA
>NZ_CEYAEZ010000142.1:0-1539 GCF_982781345.1 Desulfovulcanus sp. | reverse complement strand
TAAGTGTATGGAAAAGGTATCGAGCTTACGCGTTCAAGAACGCACAAGTTGGTTTACTAACTTATACAAGAAGTTAGTATTCAAAGCGTTCTCGTCTATTGAAACAGGCCAAATAGTGCTTGTAGACAATAATCAGCAGTCTGTATTTGGCGATATGTCATCAGAGCTTAAAGTAACGGTAACCGTTAATGATACTGCTATGTATAAAGCATTTGCGCTCTCGGGAAGTATTGGCGCGGGAGAATCTTACATATTAGGGCAGTGGCAGTGTGATAACTTAACTCGGTTGATAGAAATTTTTGCAATTAACCAAGACCAACTAGACGCATTTGAAAAGAAATTCGCTTTTTTTAGTAACATTGCTCATCGTATAAACCACATCAAAAATAAAAACTCTCACTCGGGCTCTAAAAAGAATATTGTTGCGCACTACGACTTAGGCAATGACTTATACGAGTCTTTTTTAAGCAAAGAAATGCTTTATTCAAGTGCCGTATACCCAAGTAAAGACGCCACCCTTGAGCAAGCACAGCAATACAAACTACAGCGTATTTGTGAACAAGTCGAGTTACAACAAGGCGACACCGTCATTGAAATTGGTACAGGTTGGGGAGCATTTGCGATTTATGCGGCTACTCACTACGACTGCCATGTAACAACCACTACCATCTCTGATGAACAGCACGATTATGTTGCAAATAAAATTAAAGAGCTTGGGCTTGAAAACAAAATAACTTTACTCAAACAAGATTACCGTTTACTAACCGGTAAATACGATAAGCTAGTATCAATTGAGATGATAGAAGCGGTTGGTCATGAGTACTTGCCTAGTTTTTTCACTCAGTGCGGTCAGCTATTAAAAGACGACGGTGCTATGCTTATTCAAGCAATTACAATTAGCGACCAGCGTTACCAGCATTATTTAAAAAATTCTGACTTTATTCAGCAATATATTTTCCCTGGTGGGTGTTTGCCTTCGCTCAACGAAATGAGTGAGCAAATAAAAAATCATACCGATATGAATATCCACACAGTTAGCGATATTGGTGCTCACTACGCAAGAACCCTTGCTGATTGGCGAGATCGTTTCATTGCAAGTTGGCCAAACCTCGATAGTAATAAATTTGATGAGCGATTTTATCGTTTATGGCTATTTTACTTTGCTTATTGCGAGGGCGCATTTAGAACTCGCGCAACAAGTACCGTGCATTTAATGGCACGCAAACCCCGTTTTACGAGTAGTAATGATGAGATTGCACTCGCTTATTAATTTTGTACTGTTTCAAGTAGTGTGGTTTTTATGCCTACTGCTTGAACAGCATTCAATTGTCTATTCAACAGTAGTCATTGCATTAATGTTTTATTTGTCAGCGCAAAAAAAACAGGATGCTTTTTTGCTTCTAAAGTGCTTACCACTAGCCTTACTAAGTGAATTTATCGCGGTTAAGTTCGGTCTGATTGAATTTAAAGTAGCGCCATTTCCGCTTTGGTTAGTGTTTTTATGGGCTGCGTTATTGCTATGTATTAACACCTCAATGT
>NZ_CEYAEZ010000141.1:0-1549 GCF_982781345.1 Desulfovulcanus sp. | reverse complement strand
TGTGTAGATATAGTTTTGAAGCTCATCCATAACCCTTTGTATCGTCTCTTTATGTGAGTTTAACTCATTTTCAATCATATTCATCATGATAGTTTTGCCTTTTTTATGATATTTGTCGTGCTTTTTCCATCTACAAACCGAACTAACCTAGTCTCTTTTGCTATATCGCTTCCTACTACCTCTTTTCCCTCATAGTCTCCACCCTTAACTAAAACATCCGGTTTTATCGCTTTTATGAGTTCATAAGGTGTATCATCCTCAAATCCCACTATAAAATCAACCGCTTCAAGTCCTGCTAAAACTTCCGCTCTATCATTAAACTCATTTACAGGGCGACTCTCTCCTTTAAGTCTTTTGACACTTGCATCGGAGTTTAATCCTAAAACAAGTATATCACCGAAGCTTTTTGCCTCTTTTAGATACTTTACATGTCCGCTATGAAGTATATCGAAACATCCGTTTGTAAAGACTATCTTTTTATCCTTCGGTAGCACTTCTAAAAGTTTTTCCAAACTAACTATCTTTTTACTCTCTTCAAAACTCTCTATATCCTCTTTTTTAACCGCATAACATCCTACATGGCTTACTGCGACTGCAGCCGCTTTGTTTGCAAACTCTATAGCTTCTACTATACTTTTACCATTAGCTAAACTCATAGCAATAGATGCTATAACAGTATCTCCGGCTCCGGTTACATCAAAAACATCTTTTGCAACTGTCGGAATTTTTAAAAGCTCATCTTCATATAAAGCGATACCATCTTCACTTAAAGTTATAATAGAGTATTTTAACTCACACTCATCTTTTAACTTTTTAATAGCTTTTGTTAAACTCTCATCATCTTTTATCTCTATCGATGTAGCTTCTGTAGCCTCTTTTTTGTTTGGAGTTAAGAGTGTAGCACCTTTATATTTACTATAATCACTCCCTTTTGGATCTACTAAGATAGGTTTGTTGTGTTCATTTGCTAAAGAGATAAGTTTTTTAGTTAAAGAGTCAGTTAAAACTCCCTTTCCATAGTCACTTAAGATGATAGCATCATAAAAAGGCAATACTATCTTAGTTCTTAAAAACAAAGTCTCTTCACTTGCAGTAGATATATCTTCACTATCCTCTTTATCTATACGAACTATTTGTTGATTTGATGCCATAACTCTTGTTTTGTGAGAAGTTTTTCTTCCCTTTTGTATAGCCCAACCCTCTTTGACAACACCTTTTTGTCCAAGCCTCTCTTTTAAAAACTCTCCTCCCTCATCATCTCCTATAACTGAGCAAACTCCAACTTTACAACCTAAAGATAGAAGGTTATTTATAACATTTCCGGCTCCTCCCATCAAAAGCTTTTCATCTTTTACTTTTACTACTTGAACCGGAGCTTCGGGAGAGATTCTATCCACACTTCCATAAAGATAGTGATCTACCATAAGATCACCGATAACTAAGATATTTGGTTTTTTCATTTCACCTCTTTTTCAAAAAGTCTCTTTATCTCCGGAATATATCTTTTTATTCCCTCTTCCAAAGAGTATCTCGGCTCATAACCTAAAGC
>NZ_CEYAEZ010000140.1:0-1590 GCF_982781345.1 Desulfovulcanus sp. | reverse complement strand
AAAAAACTAAAAAAGCTGCTCCTGTAAAAGCACAGAAAAAAGCGCCTTTCACCGTGATCACACAAAACGAAGAAGGCTACACAGCAGAAGAGCTTTGGATAGTTGAGCTTGCTCGCAAAGATCACGATTGCCGCCTACCTCGCGGTGTTGTTTGATCAGCTGAGTGCTTTGTATAAAAGAAACCGCGTTAAGCGGTTTTTTTATATTTATTATCCATCAAGTATTGAATAAACCACCTCGCAACAAAGCCAGACAAAACTATAAAGACAGTTCCTGCCAGTACTGGCATTATTAAAAAATCCCAACTTTGGCCAGACTCAATAATTAAGATAGGGTTTGCGCCGGCAGCAGGGTGAATAGTTTTTGTGATTATCATTAATGTTATAGCAATACCCACAGCCAGCCCAATCATAATCGCACTATCAGCACTATAATAGCTAAAAACAACCCCAATCATTGCGGTCAGCATATGCCCCCCTATTACGTTTTTTGGCATAGCTAACGGGCTCTGCGGTACGCCAAAAACAAGTACAGCTGTTGCGCCGAATGGCGCCATTAACCAAATACCGTAATCACCCATATAACTTAGCCACGCCAAAAACCCCAAAACAAAAGTAGAAAAAACACCTGCGATTAATGCCGACTTTATTTGCTCACTATGCATATTACCTCCTCAAAAGTAGACCGACTTGTCTACACCTGTAATGTAGACAAGTCGGTCTACCTATGTCAAGCTGTGTTTTTACTGCTCAAATTTGGAATATCATGGATAAACAACAACAAATAATCAGTACGGCACTGAGTCTTTTTTATAAAAAGGGTATACACGCTGTTGGTATTAATGAAATTTTAGCTGTATCGGGCATTGCAAAAAAAACCTTATATAAGCACTTTGAAAGCAAAGACGCGCTTATTTGTGCTTGTTTAGTCGCACGTGACATCTGCTTTAACGCTTGGCTTAAAAAAATATGTATACAACCAAGTGCTATGTTAGTCGCACAGGCAATTTTTGCCGGACTGAAAAAGTGGATTAATAATGAGGTTTCAGAGTTAGGGTGTTTTAATGGCTGTTTTTTTATTAATACTGCAGCTGAGTACCCTGTAGAGAACGACCCTATTGCCAAACTTTGCAAACAGCACAAGCAAGCGAACTTTGAGATCATACTATCAGCTCTTTTAGAAACACCTGAATTTGCTCACAATAGAGAAAAAGCAATTGAAGCCACGCAACACTTACTTATTTTAAAGGAAGGTTATATATGTAGAGCGAGGGTGATGCATGATGTAACAGTGACTCCACCTAGTGATAATATTTTAAAAGCGATAGTAGCGGTTGGTTAAATAGGTAAATACAGTATTAAAAAAGCGGCTAAATAGCCACTTTTTTTATCACTAGTCTATCAGCCGCATTTTGAATCGCCACAATTAAGGCACGTCATACAGCCGTCCATCAGGATAACCGCTTTATGACTGCATTTTTTACATAGCTCGGCATTTGGAGGAAAGTCGGAGGCTTCTTCTTCCGCCGAGTTAGCTTGCTCAAAGTCAGCACGCTTCTCGTCCATAATTTTTTGTTGATGTTCTGGGATT
>NZ_CEYAEZ010000139.1:0-1641 GCF_982781345.1 Desulfovulcanus sp. | reverse complement strand
AAGGTTCACACTCAACCGCATTAACAATCAAAAATTCAATAGGTTGTTTAATATCAGCTTTTACATAGGTTGGGAAGCCTGCGCCGCCCATACCAGAAATACCCGCATTATGAATAACATCAACTAGTTCATCGTGTGATGCAGTGGCTGGGTTTGCTAAAGGCGATAATTCACACCAGGTATCGTTGCCATCGGGTTCAATAATAATGCTTAATTCAGGTAATGCCGAAGGATGCGCTGATGGCATAGGCGTAATATCAATAATAGTGCCAGAAGTCGGTGCATGTATTGGCACCGACCAATTAGCTGATGGCTTTGTTAACGCTTGGCCTTTTAACACGTGCTGGTTTTTTTCAACTATTAATTTACCACTAGCGCCAATGTGCTGCTTTAAAGGCAGAACAAGTTTTTCAGGCAAAGGGAGTCTGGCTATAGGCGCACTATTAGATAATGATTTCTGCTGAGGAGGATGTACGCCGCCAGGAAATGCCCAAACGGTGCCTTTTTTTATTTGTTCAAGTAACTTTTCCACTCAAACCTCTAATCTATTTGGGTAACAGGAATAGCGTCTAGTTGCCATTTCCAAGTTTGTTTTGTTGGTGCAACGGGTAGCATGTCAATACAATCGACCGGACAAGGTTCAACGCACAAGTCACAGCCTGTACATTCGTCAATTAGAACGGTGTGCATTTGTCGGGTTGCACCAACAATGGCATCAACAGGGCAGGCTTGAATACATTTGGTACAACCAATACATTCATCTTCGCGAATGTAGGCCACCGTTTTAACTGGCTCGGCTTGTTCGCCGCCAGCGAGGGGTTTAGCCTCAACCCCCATTAAATCAGCTAGCTTTTTAACGGTCGCTTCACCACCTGGAGGGCATTTATTTATTTCATCGCCATTGGCAATGGCTTCTGCATAAGGACGACAGCCCGGGTAACCACATTGGCCGCATTGTGTTTGCGGTAAAATGGTGTCGATTTGTTCTACAACAGGGTTACCTTCAACTCGAAAGCGTACTGCTGCAAACCCTAAAATTAATCCGAAAATTAACGCCAGCAAACCCAGCGCTATTAAAGCGTACAACAAGGTCATATTAAAACTTCACTAATCCAGTAAAACCCATGAAGGCCATTGACATTAAACCTGCCGTTATCATTGCGATTGAGGCACCTTTAAATGGGGTTGGTACGTCTGCTGCGGCTAAACGTTCGCGCAATGCAGCAAATAAAACCAATACTAATGAAAAACCCACCGCAGCACCAAAGCCATAAACGGCCGATTGTAAAAACGTGTGATCTTCTTTGATATTTAATAAAGCAACACCCAATACCGCACAGTTAGTGGTTATTAAAGGTAAAAATATTCCCAGTAACCGGTAAAGCGTTGGACTGGTTTTTCTGACAACCATTTCAGTAAATTGTACAACAACAGCTATCACTAAAATAAAGCTCATTGTTTTCAGATAGGTAATATCCAATGGTAATAAAATATACTCATTTACTAAATAGCTTGTCACAGAGGCAAGCGTTAGCACAAAGGTAGTTGCCAAAGACATACCTATGGCTGTGTCAAGTTTCCCAGACACACCCATAAACGGGCAAAGGCCTAAAAATTGTACTAATACAAAGTTGTTAACTA
>NZ_CEYAEZ010000138.1:0-1664 GCF_982781345.1 Desulfovulcanus sp. | reverse complement strand
CTAATATTCGAGCAAAGGATATGTTAGATATAATAAGTGACGAAGGAAACGTTGAAAAGTTTTTGAAGAAATTAGGTGCATATTCATCCAATAAGGTTACACCAACACAGAAAAAGAAGAATGAAATTTATAATATCATTGAAGATAGGTTTAAAAATGGTGATGTTTTACCCAGGAGTATTACTCCATTGGGTCAACTTTAATACCAAACTTCTCTTTCCACTTCTTTAATGCTTCCATTATCTCTGGCTTCTTGTCAACAACCTTATACCATGGCTTTGATCTAGCCTCTTCTGGAGCCTCATTTGTCAACCATATACAGCCAACAGGACAAGCCTTAATACACTCTGCCTCATGACCAGGTTTACCACCTTCACATCTCTCCCATATAACTATTGGTTTACCCTCTTCATCAAGTTCAAGTGCATTATTTGGACATACACTAACACATGCACCACATGCTATACATTGATCTCTATCTCTACAGATTCGAGGCCATGAAGCTAACTCTTCAACGCTTGCCATACCCATTCTATACTTAGCCAAGTCTAGATATATGTGTTGTGTATGAGAAGAGTGTTGTATTCTAAATCATTCCTTCCATGATAATTGAATTAATAAACTCATAAGATCTGGATTAGTCTTGCATATATCTAAGAAATTTTCTAAATATATACTTCGGTAAGGTGTACAATGTTCAATTAGAGGAAGATTTATAATTGTCTTGGTGCGGGGGGTGGGATTTGAACCCACGCAGGCCTACGCCAGCGGGATTCTTCCGGGGCGGCGGGGACTGTGATTCTTAGTGTTAGACTCTTTATAAGTATTACTCTCTCAGCTGCTTAAATTGCTCTGCAGATATTTGGAGAAATAATGAGAGGACATGCCGTCTAGGCTGGATAATCCATTATTTCGTGCATATCTTCAGGCACTGCTAATAACAGATTTTCATGCGAGAGTTCACAGACCATTTGGCAAAGAAGAGCCGAAGATAGAGATATCCTTCAGCTCTACAAACTACTGGGGGCTAGAGTGGGCATACATGGTACTAAAACTGATAGGTCATAGGGTGTACATAGCTAGGCCAAAGCAAGGTAAGTGGGGTATAACTGTAGTGTTAAGCACATACTTGCCCTGTGAATACTTGAATGTTGTGCACGAGGTTTACCGTGAAAATAAACGTGCAGGCTTGTCTGGAAGGTTGAGAGCAAAGAAAGTTCCTCAATGGCTCTTTCAGGTACGAGATAAAGACATGATATACTCATTTCTAGCTGGACTGCTTGACGGTGATGGTACGATAAACATCTCAGTAATACGAAATCGCGACCTGAGGATACGTATGTTCATATACACGCATGACAGGGAGCTAATTCAGGAGCTCGTAACCTTACTTAAGATTCATGGTATAGAGACAAAATACTATGACAGTGTTAAAGGTCTGACGATATATCGCAAAGATGTCGTTTACAAACTTGTGAGAGAGTGCTCAGAGTACATAATGCATCCACTAAAAAAGGGTAAGGTTCTTGCTCTTCAAGAATACCTTTCAGGACGAGCTACATTGGTATCTGCAAATTCCACGGTTATTCATACCTGCCGAGATAAAACTCTATGCATGTAGAAATAAAAGAGAAGGGTCAGGTATACCCCTATTCATTTCTATG
>NZ_CEYAEZ010000137.1:0-1693 GCF_982781345.1 Desulfovulcanus sp. | reverse complement strand
TAGATGCCCTTCTCAAATATACAGGCGCCTATGAGTTTAAAGAGGGTGAGGTTGCCGTAATGGACTCAAATCCTCTTGAGAAAGAAAGAGGTATTACCATTCTGTCTAAAAACGCTTCTCTCCAATATAAAGGGGTACAATTCAATCTTGTTGATACACCTGGGCATGCTGATTTTGGCAGTGAGGTCGAACGTATTCTTAAGATGGTTGATGGTGTGCTTCTTCTTGTTGACGCTTTTGAAGGGCCTATGCCGCAGACTAAATTTGTTTTGAAGAAGTCACTTGAGTTACATTTAAAACCAATACTTGTGATAAATAAGCTTGATCGTCCCCATGCCCGCCCGGATGAAGTGGCGGATATGACATTTGATCTTTTTTGTGAGCTGAACGCTTCTGATGAACAGCTTGATTTTCCGATTGTTTACGCTTCGGGAAAGGATGGTTACGCGACTCTTGATCTTGATGCGCCGAGAGACTCTATGAAACCTCTTTTAGAGACTATCCTGCATAGGGTATTGCCGCCGATAGCTAACCCTGATCTGCCTTTTCAGATGCTGGTTACAATGCTTGATTATGACTCTTATGTTGGGCGAATCGCTATAGGGCGGGTTTTTCATGGGTCTGTCCATGTTGGGGATCCTGTGGCGCTTGTGAAACGTAATGGGACTGTTACCAGAGGCAAGGCAACTAAGATTATGAAGTATCGTGGATTAAGCCGTATCGAGGCCAGTGAGGCTATAGCAGGAGATATTATATTGATTTCAGGGATAGAGGGTGTAGAGGTTGGAGAGACACTTGCGTGTGTTGATGAGCCAAAAGGATTGCCTGCTATTAAGATAGATGAGCCTACAATCTCTATGAACTTTTCTCATAATACAAGCCCTCTTGCAGGCAAGGATGGAGGCAGATTTTTAACATCACGACATGTGCGGGAGCGACTTCTGCATGAAGCTATGATCAATGTTGGCATCAAGGTCGAGGAGGTTGCAGGGACCGAGCGGTTAAAGGTTTCAGGCCGCGGCGAACTGCACCTTGCTATTCTTATTGAAACAATGCGTCGTGAAGGGTATGAGATGGAAGTCTCCATACCGCAGGTTATTTTGAAGAAAATGGGTGGTCAAACGCTCGAGCCTGTTGAAGAGGTGATAATCGAGGTGGAAGATGAGTATCAGGGTGTTGTTATGCAGGCGCTTGGAGTTCGCAAGGCTCAAATGCGCGACCTAAAGACAACATCTTCCGGCACTAGCCGTATGGAATTTGTTATTGCCTCAAGGGCATTAATTGGGTTTAGAAGCGAGTTTCTTATGATGACCCGAGGTAGTGGTATCATGTACCAAAATTTCCTTGAATATCAGACCTATAAAGGAGATATGCCTACCCGTCAAAATGGTGTTCTCATTTCACATGGATGCGGTGATGCGGTGGCGTATGCGCTTTATAATTTACAGGCACGTGGTGAGATTTTTGTTAAACCAGGAGAAAAGCTATATGAAGGGATGATCGTTGGTGTAAACAACAAAGGGACCGATCTTGTTGTAAACGCCTTACGGGGAAAGAAATTAACTAATATGCGCGCTTCAGGAAGTGATGATGCGATTGCACTTATACCTCCACGGCAAATGGTTCTTGAGTTCGCTCTTGAGTTTATTGAGGATGATGAATTGGTTGAGGTAACTCCCAAGCATATAAGGCT
>NZ_CEYAEZ010000136.1:0-1697 GCF_982781345.1 Desulfovulcanus sp. | reverse complement strand
GTAGTTGCTCTAGTTCAAGTTTTAATTTGTAAGAGAGTTTATTTGCTTTGTTATTACTTTTAACTGGCGTTGGCTCTGTTTTTTCAACTTTTTTGACTGGCTGCTTTTGCAACTCTTTGTGCTGCTCCGCCAAATAGTTGGTATACGCTTCATAATCACTGTAGCCACCAACTATATCAGTGACTTTGCCGTTACCTTCAAATGCCCATACACTCGAACACGTATTATCAATAAACTCACGGTCATGGCTAACTATCAGCACAGTACCTTGGTATTGATTGATGATATCTTCTAGTAACTCTAACGTTTCTATGTCTAAGTCGTTGGTAGGCTCATCAAGAACCAATATATTTGATGGCTTTAAGAATAACTTAGCCAGAAGTAATCTATTTTTTTCACCACCTGAGAGCGCTTTTACGGGGGTACGAGCACGTGCTGGCGGGAACAAAAAGTCTTGTAAATAACCTAATACATGACGAGAACGCCCGCCCATCATGACCTCTTGCTTACCCTCAGCTACGTTGTCCTGAACGGTCGCTTCTTCATCAAGCTTTTCACGGTATTGATCAAAATAAGCAAACTCTAAGTTAACACCTTGCTTTATTTCGCCACTGTCTGCTTTTAAATCACCAAATAGAAGCTTTAATAAGGTCGTTTTACCAATGCCGTTAGGGCCGACTAATCCAATACGATCACCACGCATAACCAAAGTAGAGAAGTCATCAGCAATGATTTTATCTTTAAATGCATGGTGTAAGTGTTTCGCTTCAAACACTAATTTACCTGAACGATCAGCCGTTTCAATATTGAAATCGGTTTTGCCTACTTGATCAACACGCTTTTTACGCTCATTACGTAATTGTTTAAGCTCACGAACACGCCCTTCGTTACGCGTACGACGCGCTTTAACACCTTGGCGGATCCACGCTTCTTCTTCCGCTAAACGCTTATCGAACAATGCATTTTGCGTTTCTTCCACTTTTAAATCATGCGCTTTTTGTTCTAAGTAAGTGGCATAATCACCTGGATAAGAAATTAGTTTACCGCGATCTAAATCTAAAATACGTGTTGCAACGGCGCGAATAAAAGCACGGTCATGCGATATAAATACAATCCCGCCTTTAAACTCTTTTAAAAATTGCTCTAACCACATTACACTTGTCATATCTAAGTGGTTGGTAGGCTCATCGAGTAATAATAAATCAGGCTCGCTCACTAGCGCACGCGCAAGTGCAACTTTACGTAACCAACCACCAGAAAGTGATTCTAGTTTTGCATCGGGGGTTAATTCTAGTTGGGTTAAAACCAGTTGAATACGGCTATCAAAACGCCAGCCATCAGCTGCTTCTAACTTATTTGATAAGCGCTCTAGTTTGTTGAGTAACTGATCAGTACAATCTGTTTGCAATTGTGTACTTACATGATGAAAATCAATCAGTAAGTTAGCAATTTCAGGCATACCTTGGGCAACATAATCAAATACAGTGCCGCTTGCGCCTTTAGGCGGATCTTGTTCTAAACGCGATATTTTTAAACTACCGACTTGGTTTATTTCGCCGTCATCGAGTATTACTTGGCCATCTAAGACTTTCAGAAGCGTTGATTTTCCTGCACCGTTACGCCCTACAATACACACACGTTCACCGCTTTCTATAACCGCATCGGCATTATCTAATAATGGGTGCGTACCGTAGGCT
>NZ_CEYAEZ010000135.1:0-1708 GCF_982781345.1 Desulfovulcanus sp. | reverse complement strand
ACGTGCTTTAATACCTTGCTGTAACAGACTATTGAGCATTTTTGGGGCAAGCATGTCGTCCCAAGCAAATCCGTAGGCATAGTTTTTAGTTAGCGGCGTAAAAACAGGCTGTTTTGCTTTTTGCCAAGCCGTAGTATCAACCTCTAATCCCCAGCGGCTGTTTACTTTAGCAAATGGTAAATTAAACGCATGCGCTAATGTCCAACCTGATACATCGTAAAAAGTGTTATCGGCAAAGTTTTGCTGTTCACTAAAAATAGCTTTAACTAATCGGTATTGTGGTTGCGCAAGCGGCACAAAATAGCTATTAGCGGTAAAGTTTTTACTTTCAGCTTTTAGTCCCTCTTTAACTGGATAAGCATTAATTTGGTGCTGTTTAAGTATGCTTAAAAAGTCGTTAGTACGTGTTTTGTCTTCCCCACCTTGAACAATATAGCCTTGATAGTCTTCATCTTTTGCTAATGTAACTGCTTTGTTATAAAAGTTAGCTTGGTACTCTAGCAAAGCTTGGCGGTTATCAATCGCTGCTTTAAACGTAGATAAGCTCGTTAAAAGTTGGTTTTTAATCGTAAACGCAAAAGTTAGCGGGCCATTGATCGTTTCTTGAATATGACCGCGAGAACTTGCTTGTTCAAATAAAATACCGACACCACCATTTACATCAGGGTAAGTTGAACCTTTGCCATAATAAAAGTCATCAAAGCTTTCTTCTGTAAAATACAGTGCGTTGTTTTCATCTAAAGTTTTTGCATGATAATTTGCAATTGCTTTGGTTAGGCTCACATTTTCTTCAGGGGTAATGGGGTGTTTACGACTAGGGATCCCTGGCTGGAAAAAATAGCTACTGTTTGGTCCCATTTCATGAAAGTCAGTTAAAATATTAGGCTTCCAATAATGAAACTTGGCTATACGCGCTCGCGACTCAGGGTGCTGCAGTAAAAGCCAATCACGATTTAAATCAAACCAGTAATGATTAGTACGGCTACTTGGCCAGCTCTCTACATGCTCACGCGTTTGCGGATCTGACGATAAGTTCATTCCACGATTACTATTAGCCCAATTAGCAAAACGTGCTAAGCCGTCTGGGTTAAGCGACGGGTCGAGTAAAATCACCGTGTTGTTAAGTAGCTCATTTATTTCATCACCTTGCGCGGCTGCTAAATAATAAGCCACTAGCAAGGCAGCATTACTCCCTGACGATTCGTTACCATGAACGCTATAACCCATCCACACAACGCTTGGCTGCTCTGCTAATTTATTGTTTGAGTTATTTAGGCGAGCTAAGTGTGCTTGGCGAGTTTGTTCTATATTTTTTAGTTTGTTAGCTGCGGTAATAGTGAGCATAACTAGTGGGCGCTGCTCGTGGGTACGACCTATTACTTCAAAATTAACTCGATCGCTTTTTTGAGCCAAAATTTCCATATAGCGTACAAGCTGATCATGCCTTACATGCCATTCACCCACTTGATGACCAAGTACTTTTTCAGGTGTTGGAATGCTGGGATCAAATTCAACCTGTTGCTCAAAATAATACGACAGGGGCTTTGCCACACTTGAAAAACTGGCTAGTATCACCACTACTGTTAATATAAACCGCATATAAATCACTCTAAAAATGTTTGTTAATTGCACGCTACCATTGCTTAAAATAGATGCCAACTTTTTACGTTCAACACTAGCCGCAACACGATGAGCGGAGTATGATATG
>NZ_CEYAEZ010000134.1:0-1730 GCF_982781345.1 Desulfovulcanus sp. | reverse complement strand
AAGAATATCCATTGCACTTACAGTTTCATTATCTGCATTAAGCTTCATATAAAATGGCTTTATACTCTTCGGATAATCCGTGATTATAGTAGGGTTGTTGATCACCTCTTCACATATGTATCTTTCATGTTCCGTTTTCAGATCAAGCCCCCATTCCACAGGATATTGGAAGTTTTTCTTAGATTTAGAAAGCATATCTATTGCCTCTGTATAAGTAATTTTTGCAAATCCCCTATCTACCCCTTTCTCAAGAGTCTTAATCAAGCTAGGTTCAATGAATCTATTAAAAAACTCGATCTCTTCTTTACACTTATCCAAAACAAAAGAAAAAAGATACTTCAGGAATTCTTCAGCTACCTTTATTGCTCTATCAAGTTCTGAGAATGCCATTTCTGGTTCTACCATCCAAAATTCTGCCAAGTGTCTGGGAGTATTAGAATTGTCTGCCCTGAATGTGGGGCCAAAGGTGTAAACATCTCCCAATGCAAGGGCATACGCTTCTGCTTCGAGCTGTCCACTTACAGTAAGATATACCTTTTGACCAAAAAAATCTTCGGAATAATCGGGAGCTCCATCTTCTGTCTTTGGAATATTAGAAAGATCAAAGGATGTTACTTTGAACACCTCACCTGCCCCTTCACAATCATTACCTGTAATTATAGGAGTATGTATGTAAATAAAACCTCTTTCCTGAAAAAACTTATGTATTGCACAGCTAACAGCACTTCTTAATCTTGCTACAGCCCCGAATGTATTTGTTCTGGGTCTAAGGTGAGGAATAGTTCTTAAAAATTCAAAGGAATGCCTTTTCTTTTGAAGAGGATATTTTTCTGGATCTGACCAGCATATTACTTTTAGCTCCTCTGCAAGAAGTTCCACATCTTGCTTTTTCCCCGGAGAGTCAACAATGACCCCTTTTATCTTTACTGAAGCCCCTGTATTCAACTTAAGTATCTCATCTTTATAATTAGATAGTTTTTCCTCAGCAATAACCTGGAGATTTTTAACACATGAACCATCATTTATTTCTAAAAAGGAAAATCCTCCTTTTGAATCCCTTCTTGTTTTAATCCATCCATAAACTGTCACTTTTTTCCCCACCTCTTTCTGGGTCAGAATGTCCACTATTCTATCCCTTTTGGTCTCATTAACCATGTTTTCTTTCAAACTCTTTCATGAACTCTACTAAAGCCTCTACAGATTCTATACTAACAGCATTATATAATGATGCCCTACAACCACCAACAGATCTATGCCCTTTAAGACCTCCAAGCCCTTCTTTAAGAGCCTTTTTTACAAATAGCTCTTCTAATTCCTCTGTTGGTAATCTAAAAGTCACATTCATCATGGAACGACTTTCCTTCTGGGCTGTTACACTATAAAAATCAGAACCGTCGATAACATTATATAACATGGTTGCTTTTTTTCTGTTTATTTCTTCCATCTTGTCAAGCCCACCAATAGTTTCTTCCAGCCATTTCAATACAAGGTTTATTACATAAATTGCAAAGCATGGAGGGGTATTAGCCAAGGAGTTATTTTCCACATATGTGGAATACTTAAACATAGTGGGAAGGTTATTAGGAATCCTTTCTAACATGTCTTCTCTTATTATCACCATTGCCACACCAGCCGGCCCGATGTTTTTTTGGGCACCTGCGTATATTAATCCAAACGGGTTCACATCAAAGGGCCTGCTCATAATATCAGATGACATATCACTTACAAGA
>NZ_CEYAEZ010000133.1:0-1760 GCF_982781345.1 Desulfovulcanus sp. | reverse complement strand
CACGCAAAATATTGGCTATCATCAAACACGTATTTCCACACGGGTATTTATGAAGATAACACAAGCCATCAGGACTTAGGCGACCATGGTTTTGACTGGGCTACGAATGAAGCCACAGGCGTTGTTGTCCCTTTTACGCTAGGCTACCAGACAACGTGGGATAACGATGCGTTACCAAGAAGATATGAAATTGGCGGCTGGTATGACGGTGCTGACTACACCGACCCAGTTTTTGACGAGCAAGGAAATTATGCCGCCTTATCGGGAAATGACTACGCCGTTCGAAATGGTCGCTCCGGTGTGTTTGCTCGCTTCGAGCAGACCGTCACTCGCCCCAACCCGTCCACTAAAGAAGGGTTAACCTTATTTGGCGCTGTGCTTACCGGCACTTCGGGGGAACTGATTGAAGACTATTATCTTAAAGCGGGTTTAGTAATGCGCGGAACGCTTGCTTCTCGACCTAACGATACTATTGGATTCGTCTTCACCCGACAGCAGTACACCGATGAGACCTTAGAAGACCAACGTATATTGCGAGCGATGAATGGCGGTGTGGGCACCCCACCGAGTAGTCAAACAATGTTGGAGTTGAGCTACGGTTATCAGTTAAACCAACACGTTCGCATTCAGCCAAATGTACACTATATTATTAACCCCGATCAGTTCGCAGAACGCGACAGAGTTAGCGAGCTTGATGATGCGATTGTATTGGGCCTAAGGTTTGACGTAAATCTTGCGGGTCTTCTCATACAATAGTCTGTATTATTTCCCGTCAATAAAATAAGAGCGCATTAAGCGCTCTTATCAAAGTAATCACCGTCATTATTATAAAGTACGGTTTAAGCAATCCAACCGCGTACAAATTGTGTATTCACTACTACTGCACATCGCTTAATGGTTACATCGTGGTGTTGTTTTGGCCAGCTGTCCATTTTTGCATACCGAAATAAGGGCACACATGGTCATTGGTCTTATCACCAGATGAATCTTTGCGACAACGTATTACACATAAAATAAGGATAGTGAATGACAGATTCAGTACTTTTTAGCTCGTTTGATTGGGCCAGCAACACATTGCAAAACCGCATGGTATTAGCGCCAATGACGCGAGGGCGTGCGGGTGAAGACCGCATACCGAATAAAATCATGGGCGATCACTACGTTCAACGTGCCGATGCAGGTCTTATCATCACAGAGGCAACCGCCATTTCAGAAGAAGGCATTGGCTGGGTTGATACCCCTGGAATTTATACCGACGACATGGTTGAAGGCTGGCGTTCTATTGTAAATCGCGTTCACGAGGCGGGTGGCAAAATTGTTCTTCAGCTGTGGCACACTGGCAGGGCCTCTCACAGCGATTTTCACAACGGAGATTTGCCCTTGTCGGCCTCGGCCATAAAAATTGAAGGTGACGAGATACATACGCCCAAAGGCAAAAAACCTTACGAAGTGCCAAAAGCGATGACGTCAGACGATATTAAACGCACCGTAGAAGACTACAAAAAAGCAGCCATTAACGCCAAAGCCGCAGGGTTCGATGGCGTAGAGGTTCACGCTGCGAATGGCTATCTTATCAATCAATTTTTAGATAGCCGTAGCAATCAACGAGAAGACAGCTATGGCGGTAATCTAGAAAATCGCTACCGCTTTTTAGCTGAGGTAATGGACGCCGTGTTAGGCGTGTGGCCAGAGGAAAACGTAGGGGTCAGATTATCGCCAAATGGCGCCTTTAATGATATGGGCGCTGATGATTTCCGCGA
>NZ_CEYAEZ010000132.1:0-1780 GCF_982781345.1 Desulfovulcanus sp. | reverse complement strand
AATCAATGGTGCTAAGGCTATTATTGGTAATGCTTTTATAAACGCAAAGTAGGGATAGAGAGTACGTAAATGTTTAAGATATAAAAAAGATATAGCTATTAAAATACCAAACAACGATCCAAATAAGAAACCAAAAATAGATTCTATAAAAGTAATTGTTGCATGATAAATAAAAAAGTTAAAGTTTTTACCAATTATAATTATAATTTCTGAAGGTTTAGGAAAGATATAATTAGGTATAGTAAAAACTCTTAATATTAGTTCCCAAATTAATACTATTCCGATCAAAGTTATTATGTGTTGTATTTTTTTTAACTTCATTTTAATCGCCTCTCAAAATATTTCTAATACAATCTACAATTCTTGTAATTATACTAACTCTACCATGTGTTGGCTGTGTTGGTAATTCTCTAATAATATTATCATACCCATACATTATTAATACATCTTCAATTATATCTACCTTATGTAGAACATTTATTCTATATGGAGGAACTTTAACATTTATAATACCATTACTAATATCAACACCATATCTAGATTTTAACAATAGTTTTACTATATCTTCATCTTTTAAATCTACACCAGATATATCATATACCTCATAACTACTAATACTATATGTTTGAAATTCAAAAGAACTTTCAACATCCTTACTGTAGTTTGGTACTTCTTCTGAAAATATTATTTTCGGTATTTCAACAATCTTACTTCTACTTCTCTCTAATACGTTGTATATAACTACCTTATATACGTCTAGTACTCTTCTCAAGTCTGTTCCTGTAATGTCAATCATTATATTTTTAGTATTTTCAGTAACTTTATAATCATCAGAATTTAATATTGGTATTATTACTAGACAGTTATCTTCTGAATCTAGTATGATTGGAACTTTATTACCTTCTCCAAGAGCTATATATCCATACTTTTGACCTTTCTCAGTTTCTTTCAAAACTTCTCTACCTGACATATATCTATCATATCCTAATGGTCTATATCTTACAGAATCTACATCTCTAGATGTATATCTTATTGGAAATTTTATTAAATCAGCATCATATAGTCCAATAGCTGCTACTCTCCTATCTCTACCATATGTTTGATGAAGCTTTTCCTGTAGTTGCATTAGTTGTCTAATAGCTTCATCATCCAGTACAACATCTCTAACAATACTAGTTACTACAAATCTTCTCCATGGAACATAGTCAACATACATGACATATGTTCCAAATTTTACATCAACTTTTGGAGGACCGACCTCAATTTCTAAAATACCTTTTAAAGTTCTTGCAATTCCCTCTACAGAGAACATGTCTGGTCTATCGTGAGTAATCTCCATCTCTATACATTCATCCTCAATCTTCTCTATCTCACCTTTGAGATTTGAAAGTAGTCTCTTCAATTCATCTTCACTCAACTTCTCACCAACTAGCCTCTCCAAATCCCACTTTGTGAATGATATTACAGGCACAGATTGCCAAGTATTTTACTTGAGGAGATATTTTTAGATTAAGGTTTCACTCTTCAGGTATTTCAAGCTCAATTTCCTCAACTGTAAGTACGTTATGTGGACAAAACATTGCACAAAATCCACAATGTGTACATATTAGTGGCTTATTCTGTTCTTCATCCCACTGTATTGCACCTACTATACATGCATCAACACACTTCTTACATCCAATACACTTATCATAATTTACATACAGTACTATTCCCCTTCTCTCAATTGCATCCATTGGACATGCACGTACACACGGTGGATCTTGACATAGTCTACATA
>NZ_CEYAEZ010000131.1:0-1788 GCF_982781345.1 Desulfovulcanus sp. | reverse complement strand
ACTCTTATGTATGTATCTCTAAATATGGAATCTCTATGAATTCTTCTACCAAGATTTTTCAAGAAGTCTGACCTTTCTTTAGACATTGTTATCTGTATCTGTCTAACATATTCAAATTCTTGTCTTGGAAGTTTTTTAGCCATTTCAAGAGCTGTTGGTGTTATTATAGCTCTCCAACCTGTCTCTGCAAAAATCATATGTTCAAGCTTCTTCTTATTTCTGACAGGTCTCTTCAAGTATATGTATACATCACCAAGATTATCGTCAAAATATACACTATCTAGAACATCTTTACCAACGTTACTCTCTATAATCTCCTTAATTATTGTCTGTGCCTCTTTCTTATTCTTCCTTCCCTTAACATCACATCTAATTATTAAATGCTTTTTCAAATCTTTAGCAAGTTGTTTTATAAGTTTATCACAACCTTCAGTATAGAATCTCTTTGAATTATCTATTAGAACAACAATACTAGGTCCTTCAAAATCTATCTTAGCTACTCCAACGTGTGGAGATAATGTGTCTATTATCTTCTTCTGAATATCTTCTCTAAAAGGCACAAAGAATCGCTAATAGTATTACTAGAACTTTATTAAGCTTGTCCTATTTTTAACATCGTCCTAATCTCACTCTCAGGAATCTCTCTATAACCTTCTCTAGTAATCGTCACTGCTATAATACCTTCACCAGATCCTGGATCTCTCATCATTGCTGCATATACAGCTCTAACAGCAAGTCTAACAGCCTCGTCAATACTCATATCTTCTCTATAACCATCTTCAAGAACTCCAAAAGCTATTGGAGAACCACTTCCTGTAGATGTATACTTTGTCTCTCTTGTAACAGTTCCAAACCAGTCTAATGCATATAGTACAGGTCCTTCATCAGGATCGTATCCTCCAATTATTATATGTACTATAAGTAGGTATGGTCTTGTTGAGAATAGTACGAGACTTGCATAATTTGCAAGTGATCTTATACTTATCGGTTTTCCAGTATCAATCTTGTGAGAATGTGCTATTCTTGTAAGTTCATCTAGAAGTTTTTGAACATCTGCAACAGATCCACACATTGTTGCTGCAACATGATTATCAATCTTCCATATCTTCTTAACATTCTTATTAGCTATGAAGTATCCTGCTGTTGCTCTCTTATCAGTTGCAAGTACTACACCATCCTTAGTGACAATTCCGACTGTTGTCGTACCTGTCTTAAATATGTTTAATCTCTTAAGTATATCATCTCCACTTAGGAAAGTTTCAGGAAATTGAAATATTCTCTTATCAAAATACTCAAACATACTTCTCAAATTGTTTCAATATGTGTAAGTTTAAAATCTTTCTAAGTTTGAGATTGTTGAGATTGTTCTCTCTTAATCTCAATCTCATCAATAAATACTACCTTTCTAACATTTTGCAATCTTCTACCAATCTCCTCTGCTATAGATGCCTTGATAACTCCTATACGTTCAATTAGCATAGTCTCAATTGGTAACTTTATAACTACTTTTGATCCATTATCTTCAATTTTTACATCTATATTCTCAGGCTTTATGTGTGGGATAAATCTCTTGACTAGATACCTGATCTTATCTTCATCTTTTTCAAGCTTTTTCAAAACTTTCAACTGCACTATCAATGTCTTACCTGCAAGTGGATGATTAAAGTCTAGAGTTACTCTACCACTAGATATATCTATAACTCTTGCCTGTTGACCATTTATCTCAACTGTATCTCCAATCTTCGGTATCTTTCCAATTCTATAGAACTCTCTTATTGATACAGTCTT
>NZ_CEYAEZ010000130.1:0-1846 GCF_982781345.1 Desulfovulcanus sp. | reverse complement strand
ATTTATTTTGGGTAAAAAAAAACCGGCAAAAGCCGGTTTTTTTAATCTTGCAAAAACAAATTATAGCGCTTTAATTTTAGCAGCTAAACGGCTCTTATGACGAGCAGCTTTGTTTTTGTGGATTAGACCCTTAGTTGCGTAACGGTCTAGGATAGGTGTAGCAACAGAAAAAGCTTGCTGTGCAGCTTCTTTATCGCCAGCTTCAATAGCTACGATTACTTTTTTGAAGTAAGTACGCATCATTGAACGACGGCTTGCGTTGTGCTGACGGTTTTTTTCGCTTGTGATAGCGCGTTTTTTTGCAGACTTGATGTTAGCCAAGGTTTGCTCCTAACAATCTTAAATAAAGCTTAAATTAAAGGCCGTGGAATATGCCTGTTTTTATCATGAATGTCAATTTAATTTTAACAATCCAAGAAAAACTGCTCCTTATAACGAACATCAATTTGCCGCTTTAGCAGTTAATGGCGCTATTGTAACAAAGCAAGGGGTTCGAGCCTAGTGCTTTAAAGCGATTTATAAAAAAGACTATGGCATAATTAACTTAATTGCTGATTTTTAATATGGATTCATAGTGTCAAAAGGTTTGTTTCGTTCTGGGATGATTGTAAGTGCAATGACAATGATCTCGCGTATTTTAGGGCTAGTACGAGATGCCGTCGTAGCTAACTTGTTGGGCGCAGGCGCTGCGGCCGATGTATTTTTATTTGCTAACCGTATTCCTAATTTTTTACGTCGTTTATTTGCCGAAGGGGCTTTTGCGCAAGCATTTGTACCGGTATTAAGTGAAATTAAACAGCAGCAGGGCGATGAGAAGGTCAGGATATTTGTAGCCCAAGCCGCCGGCACGTTAGGCACTATTTTACTGATAGTGACGCTTTTTGGTGTAATAGCATCACCCGTTATTGCTGCTTTATTCGGCACTGGCTGGTTTATTGATTGGTGGCAAGGGGGCCCAGACGCAGAAAAGTTTGAGCTTGCCAGTTCGCTATTAAAACTGACTTTTCCGTATTTATTTTTTGTAAGCCTTGTGGCACTCAGTGGCGCGGTGATGAACGTTTATAATCGTTTTGCCGTTGCGGCTTTTACGCCGGTGTTACTCAATGTATCTATTATCGCTTGTGCCATTTTATTGCACGACCAGTTTTCTGTGGGTGCATATGCCTTAGCAATAGGCGTATTTTTAGGAGGCGTGGTACAGCTATTATTTCAACTGCCGTTTTTGTATAAAGCAAAAATGCTAGCGCGGCCTCGCTGGGGTTGGCAGGATGAGAATGTGAAAAAAGTACGCAAGTTAATGCTTCCAGCCTTATTTGGTGTATCAATTAGTCAAATTAACTTATTACTCGATACGGTAATAGCCTCATTATTAATGACGGGCTCTATCGCTTGGCTGTATTACTCAGATAGACTGATTGAATTCCCACTTGGTTTATTTGGTATTGGTATTGCGACGGTAATTTTGCCTGCGCTGTCAAAATTACACAGCAGTAAAAAAAGTAGCGACTTTCAACACACCCTAGATTGGGGAGTGAGGTTTGTGATTTTTTTAGGGCTTCCAGCGATGATAGGATTGATGATTATAAGCCCGCTTATTATTACTGTGCTGTTTGATCATGGTGCATTCAAAGAAGCGGGTATTGATCATGTTAAGGCGGTGAGCTTGGGGGTTGTTGCTTACTCAGTGGGATTAGTCAGCTTTATGTTAATTAAAGTGCTCGCGCCAGGGTTTTATTCTCGCCAAGATACTAAAACACCGGTACGCATTGGTATTATTACTTTGGTACTAAATATGGTGTTTAACATTATGTTAGCGCCATTTATTGGCTATTTAGGCTTGGCACTG
>NZ_CEYAEZ010000129.1:0-1861 GCF_982781345.1 Desulfovulcanus sp. | reverse complement strand
CTATATCCTATAAGATTTCTCAGGATCCTTTGCACCACGTTTTCCACGTCATTGATCCTTTCGCTGATATAGCTATCCTCTATCTGGGAAAACAGGCCTTTTATCTCCTCAAATGACTCCTTTAATGCCCATTCGGCATTGATCTTGTCTTCTTTTATCTTTTTCAGTGTGGCATCATACAACATGCTGTCGTTTAATATCATCATGTGGCTATCCAGTATGAATCCATGCTCTTTCAGCCTGCCAGGGAGCCTGTTCTTAAGCTCTGAAAGCTGTTCCTTGGCCTTTTCTACCGCCTTTTTAAATCTTTCCGTTTCATAGGGGACAGAGTTGTCGTCAATTTTCCTTAGAGGCACCTTTACCTTTGATCTGTCCACAAGATGGGCTTTACCTATTATGATTCCTGAGGAAACAGGAATGCCCTTTAGCTCTATCCTTTTTCCACTAACCATTACAATTCCCCAAAACCCTTTTCAAATAAACGGGATAATTCCCTCATGAGCATCTCTGCATCTTCTCCCACGACCCTTACCTCCAGTTCTGTCCCCTTTGGACAGGCAAGGGTGAGCAGGGACAATATACTATCCCCCTCTATTACCTGCTCCCCCTTCTTAAAATATACGCGGGCATTGTGCTTTTTTGCCAGTTCCACTATCATAGCCGCACTCCTGGCATGCAGGCCCAGGTCATTTTTTATCCTAAGCTTTTTTTTGATTTCCATAAAGGAGCTTTTTTCTCTCCAAGCATTTTTTATATGCCTTTCTATAAGGCATCCCCCCTTCTCTTGAAATGGTTCTGGCCACATCCCTTGTGCTTAAACCATCTCCCAGCATCCTGTCCATTAAAAAAACAAGCTCCTCGCCAATGTGCTCAGAAGAGGCGCTCTTTTCCCCGGGTATTATGATAACATATTCGCCTTTTATATCCATACCCTCCAGATCTTTCAATATGTCGTCGATGCAACCCCTTGTTATCTGCTCATGGAGCTTTGTTAGCTCCTTAAGGAGAACTATTTCCCTGTTTCCTAAAATGCTCCTTATATCCTTCAGCGTTTCCACGAGTCTGTGGGGAGCCTCGAAGAATATCATTGGCAATGTCTCTGATTTCAAGGAGTCCAGCCTCTTTTTTCTCTTTCCAGGAGCAGACGGAAGGAAACCCAAAAAAACAAATCCCTGGTGACACATCCCAGAGACAGACACTGCTGTTGTGATAGCAGAAACACCGGGAACAGGAACAACACTTAAGCCTTCTTCCATAACCTTGCTTACCAGGTAGGAGCCAGGATCAGATATTCCAGGTGTCCCAGCATCACTCACAAGGGCTATGTTGTATCCTGAATTCAGTTTTTCTATTATCCTGCGGGTCATATTCTTCTGGTTTTCCCTTCTGTAGCTTATTATCCCTTTTTTTATGCCGTAGTGACTCAACAATGTCCTTGTCCTTGACATGCTTTCTGCAGCAACCATGTCCACTTCTTTGAGTATTCTGATGCCCCTCAAGGTTATATCCTCGAGATTTCCTATTGGTGTAGAGACCACGTACAAGGATCCCTTTCCTTTATGTTTTGCACCAGAAGGCATCTCTGATCAACTCTATTTGCTGAGGTTTTCCCTCCTTAATGCATATGGCCACAATATCGAACCTGGCCCTCATGTTTTCGTATCTTTTTTTCTTTATATAAGATAAAGCCAACATGGAAAGCCTTTTCATCTTTTTTGCATCAATTGCCTCTTTGGCATAATCTATTGAGGAGCTCCTGGTCTTTACTTCGATAAAGACCAGCACGTTTCCGTCCATGGCGATAAGATCTATCTCGCCCAGCTTTGATCTGTAGTTCTGCTCCAGGATCCTGTAGCCCATC
>NZ_CEYAEZ010000128.1:0-1885 GCF_982781345.1 Desulfovulcanus sp. | reverse complement strand
TTCTGTATAATATTTAATTTAATAATAAAATAAAATTAGAAAATTTAAAATAAATTATTTAACTTTCATATTTTTTAGAGTAAAATATATCAAACAGGGATTAAGGATTAAATTATGAAAAGATTAAAATATCAAAAAAAACTAATATTTCTACTTACTCTATTTTTAACAGCTTGTGGAGGGGGTGGAGGTAGTAATTTAAGTGATAATAACAACTTAAACAGTTCAATTACAGAAGAAAATCAAAAACCAAGAGTATATGCAGGAGAAGATAGAAAAGCTCAAATCAATGTATCACTAACAATTTGGGGAAGTGCAATAGACCCAGATGGAGTAATAAGTAGCTATGAGTGGAAAAAGGGTGATGAGGTTCTATCATCTACTGCAATGGTATCTTATATACCAACTCAATTAGGAACTGATAAACTCACATTAACTGTTATGGATAATGATGGAGCAGTAGCTAGTGATAGTATCAATATTAATGTTGTAGAGTATGAGGTAAAAGATACTTATAATGACCCTTTACCATTTTAAAACTATTTAACTCTTAATATTAATAAATTATCATCTCTAGCAATTTCGTCAAATAAATTGTGATTATAGTTATTTAATAGAAGTGCTTGTATCAAAAATGAGTTATAGAGTTTTTTATTCATTATAAGCACATTTTCACCATATATTACAATATATATATTGTTTGGCGTATTATAAGATTTTCTAAACTCTATACTAGAGCCATTTTTGATAATAATCTCTTTTACATCGGCATCTTCATTAGGCTTTGTTGATAATATCCTTCCATGCTCTATATCTATACTTAATTGAGTTGTTGTTTTTAATAATTTTTGAGTATTATCATACCTTTTAGATAATAATATTCTATTATATAAATTAGATGGATACCTCTTTCCAGTTTTTGTATCTATATTAGAAGCTTCTTCAATAGACTCATAAGTATTTAACATTCCTATATGTAATAGTATATAAATATCTTTATTACCATTAGATAATTTAAAACTATTTTCTTCCATATTTTTAATATAGTCTATTGAATACTCTTTAAGAAAAGGAGTCATTATTTTAGATAAACTATTCTTTTTATATTTATTAATAAAAAAGAGTGATGCATTTCTAACAAACTGTTGATTATTACTTAGTAGTATTTTTGATACTATATAGTTATCCTCTCCATGTTTACCATTATCTACTATAGTTCCTATATTACTATAATACCATAAAAGCCAACCATAATCCCAAGGGGCAATAATAAAACTATTTGGTGTGGAGATTGCTTTTAACTCATTTAATGCTTGTATATCATCTGCAGAGGAGAAATAGAAAGGTGAAAGTTTTTTATTATAGCGAACAATATTATTTATAGAAATAGTTACGATAACAATCAAAAATATTTTTATGGCTATATTTACAAATTTATTAGAATATTTACTATTTTGAAAAACAATTTTAAATATTAATCCAATACCATATAAAAGAGTAAAAGCAAATAGAGGAACTCCATATATTGTAAATCTTAAACCTGCAAATAGAGAGACAAATAATATTAATATCAATGGTAGTGTTAATATCATACTTCTATACTTTAATAAAAGAGCTAAATAACCTAAACAAGCTATAATAAAAAAAGTTTTACCATCTGATACTCTATGTGCTAATGTTGCAAAATTAATGGCTCTTGCCTCAGAGACAATCTCTAAATCTCCTCTTAGTTTGACTATCCCATTTTTAGATGCAATTTCAATCCAACTCTGTTTATTTATATAATCATTTGCTCTATTGAAATATTGAGAGATATCTGTTATAGAAAATAGAATAATTGATATAGTAATAAAACTAAAAAAATAGTATCTATAATATTTTGATT
>NZ_CEYAEZ010000127.1:0-1903 GCF_982781345.1 Desulfovulcanus sp. | reverse complement strand
AGAGCCAACGCAGGAGAATGTAGTTGAATACATGCGCCACCAGAAAAGACTATTTGAGATGGCAGACAGATTCAAAGATACCTGGGAAGTGGCCCTATTGACACATCCGGAGCTTGACTATACAGCAGATCATCCCATCTCCGCAATAGCCTTACAAACAGCCAGCAGGGAGGAACATATACAGCAAAAAGAAAGGATAAGGAAAATAGGGCAAGAGGCAGGGATATACTTTATCTTTTCATCTACTTGCCCCTATTGCATAGAGCAGGCAAAGATACTGAAACGATTTGAAAATTCCTATGAAATATCAGTATTTCCATTGACAACAAACCGGGAGGGGCTGCCTGAGTATCCCGATCCTGCAATAGGTACATGGATGGTGCAGAAACTCAGCATAACAAAAACCCCCACCCTGATCCTCGCCTATCCACAAGCGGGGAAGATGCTCCCATTGGCATCGGGTCTGATAACAGAGAATGAACTGATACGGAGGATACTAATATTAAACCAGAGAAAGGGAACGATATGAAAAAAGTAGGCTTGTCACTAGCATTTATAACGCTCATAATGGTTAACATAGCCCATGCAGATATGAACTCAGAGATGGCAGAGATGTTTAACAGGATGGGTTTTTCAACAAATCCGACTGGACCGGGCTATTATGAGGGTCAGACACGAGGATTTTATACCGGTGGCTCAATGGCCGCCAGAACCCCCTATGAACATATAAATCCATTGTCCCTATCCTTTCCATCCATCAATGCCGGTTGTGGCGGGATAGACTTTCATCTAGGTTCAATGTCATACATCAATGCAGACAAGATAATCCAGAAATTCCGCGCAATAGGGCAGAATGCAGCCGGGTATATATTCCAACTCGCGCTGGCCACTGTATCCCCTGAGATAAAAAGCATTCTTACGGAATTTGAGAACATCACAAACATGATAAATCAACTGAATATGGATTCATGCACAGCAGCCAAGTCTCTCGTAGATTTTGGAAGACGTAAATTTTCCGACGCGAACCAGGATGCCTGCACAGACTATGAAGCATCATCAGGGGGGTCAGATGATCGGGTATCAGGGGCAGAATCGTGCAGGTCAAATATGGCAGGCATAACCAGTGGTCTGACAGGAGAGAACAAAGAGATATACTCTCCATTTAAAAACTACACCTATGAGGCATTAAAAAACGTCACCCCCATAAATAACAATAAGGACCTCATAGAGGCCTTAATGACCACCATGGGAACCCTAATAATAAGGCCTGATGATAGCGATAGACCTAAAAAGATATACATACCCCCAATGATAACATTTGAGATGCTCGTGAACGGCGCCCCTAACGTATCTGTTATTTCTTGCGATAATGCTGATTGTACAGATATTAGTTACACAAATATAGACCTTAAGGCATTTAAGACCTATGTAGAGGAAGAGATGCTTGACATATTAAATGCCATAGCAAACAATGAGGACATCACCTCCCAACAAAAATCGTTTGTGCAGTCAAACAGTGTCCCCATCTACAAGATCCTGAATGTCCTATCAGTATATCCATACGTTGGTACATCCTTTATCAAAAGATTCTCTGAATCAATCGCTATAACGCTTGCCTATTTTTGGATAGAGGAGGGATTCAATGCGATTACGCGCGGAATCAAAAACGTAGAGGATGTATCAGGCATAATGTCAGACTATATGGAGACACAGAGACAGGTCCACGAAGATGCCAACTACGCCATAAGCATGGCTAAAAACCAGCTTAACACAATAGACATAATGATAAGGGAAGTGCAGAGGATAGAGGACAGAATAACCAAATCATTGAGTAAGGGCATAAATCGTGGATATACATTTGCAAACCTAGGGGCAAATTAATGGATCTATACGAGGTATATAC
>NZ_CEYAEZ010000126.1:0-1924 GCF_982781345.1 Desulfovulcanus sp. | reverse complement strand
GATGTTTACGACATAGCGATTAAAAAGATCGCTGAAGGGCCAATAGGATTTGTTGCCGGCGCAGGATCACTGGCCGGAGCCATCTTCGCCGCGACCCGAAGCGCATGGGTCATGAGCGGTTGCATGGCAATCGGTGCAGGGCTGATATACAAGCTTGACTCCATTGCCCAGAGCCTGGGCTTTGTCATTTAACCAGAAAAAAGGGGGCCCTGCGCCCCCTCCTGCTTTTTGTCATGAGAGTTCCAACTCCAAAATATCTGCACAAGCCGTTCAGAATACTCTGGTTTGAAAGTGATGAGCTGTTTCTCATGCTCTTTTCCCTTCTGCTCGGAGTCTACGTCAATATCATCTTCATGCCCATGTTGCTTGCCTGCGCTTTCATTGCCAGAAAAATAAAAAATCGCTTCCCCAGGGGATTTTTGAAGCACATATCCTTCTTCCTGGGGATCACCAGATTCAAAAACTGCCCCACCTTCTTTGATACCCACTTTCAGGAGTAGTTTTTTTCCATCCCCCTGGCTGTCTTTCTATTTGAAAAACAAAAAGGTGTTGCCCATGGATTTCAAAAAGTTTACAGGGACAATAGCCTTTCTCAGAGCAGAAAACAGACTCCTCAAGTTCGCCATCCTGCTAATTGCCATAAGCAATGTGCTCTTCGGCCTGCTATCCTACACAGCCGTGCGAACAAAACAGGTCGTGGTTGTGCCACTTACTTCCACCAGAAGTATTCTGGTGGGACGAAACCCCGATTCTATGTACGTGCTCCAGGTCTCTCGCTTCGTGCTTGATAATCTTCTCACCTACACCCCTTACACAGTAAAAAAACAGTATGAACAGGTGCTGCCCCTGTTTGACCCCTCAGTCTATCACCAGTACAAAAAAATATTTGAAAGCTTCATTGAAAATGCTTCGGCTGCAAAACTTGCAAGCGTGTTCATGATAGAAAGAATATCCCACTCTCCCGAGAACCACACCATAAAGACAGTCGGAAATAAACTCACTCTCTTTGAGGACAGCATAGTCGAAAGAAAAACCGCCACCTACGAGCTTAAATACACAGTCAAATACGGCGAGTTCAGAATCCTCTCATACAAAAAGCTCAAGGAGGAGTAATCTTATGCGCCTTCTCATCGCTTTAACTGCCATACTGATCACATGCACGAGCCTCCATGCTGAGTGCAAAACCTGCACGAAAGCAAGGGAGAAGCAGATAAAAAATTCAGTTAAATACCCCGCCCCTCCAGCATCTCCTGTCCCTCGCAGGACGGAACAAAATCTCTACAAAAAGTTTCCCTTAAGAAAAATTCAGACAGCGGATCGCATCGCTTCCTACCCGGTGATCGTTTATCCTGAAAAAACAGTCTGGCTCAGACTCAGCAACACAGATGTCAACCGCATCGTCTGCACAAAAGGTGAAATTACCTATGTCTTCACCTCCCGGGAAAAGGGTGTGGTTACAGAGATAAAAGGTGATGAGCTGTTTGTTAAGTTTAAATCCCTTCTTGACCCTGATACAGGCTCAATCAAAAGAATCAAAACCCCAACTGAGTTCTACATACGGTGTGCAGGAGAGACATATTCCTTTATAGCTAAACCCCGCGCTATCCCAACAAGAACCATTTATCTGGAAAGTAAAAAGGAGCTTGTGAAGCCTCCAGAAAACCTCCTTAGCAAAATGAGCCTTGATAGTGCCATATCACAGGTAATAAGATCGGTGTTCCTGTCCCGTGTTCCTCCATCATGGCAGACACTGAAAAACACACGCCCCATATCCATCACCAGGGTGATTGATAAAACCCATATAACCATCACCTGCACCCGGACCTACAGAATACCAGGAGTGCCGGTGCTTGTAAGAGTGCTCTCCCTTTCATCTGATAAACCAGTTCAGATAAGCGAAAAACTGCTTCTTCATCCCTCCATT
>NZ_CEYAEZ010000125.1:0-1925 GCF_982781345.1 Desulfovulcanus sp. | reverse complement strand
AGCATAGAGCTCTCTAGCTGACTTTGCTAGTAGTATATCTTCATCATACTTCTGCATTAGAGATTGTATAAGTCCAATCTTTGGATACTTTCTTCTTAGCGAGAATGTTCTAACTTTAAATCCACTACTTTTTAACAACCATGCTATGAATGTTCCCACTATTCCACAACCAATTACACATATATTCATACTATGCTGGCTCAAGTATGTTAACTCTTGATTTAATGCTTACTCTAGATCTTCAACTTGTCTCTTTGACAGTAATCACGTTCTACATATTGTTTCACTGTCAAGTCTTGATCGTTATGGTATTGTCGTGATGTCTGTAAAACCTATTTTTTAAAAAGAGGCATATGGACTTCGCTATGGCTGGCCCTACACTATCACCAGGAGATACTGCGTGGTTGCTGACTGCATCAACGTTAGTGATGTTGATGACTGTTCCTGGATTAGCATTATTCTACTCAGGACTTGTGAGAAGGAAGAATGTTATATCAACGATGATGTACTGCTTCTTAGCGTATGGTATAGTGTCTATAGCTTGGATATTATACGCATTTTCACTAGCTTTTAGTCCATTTGGACCATTATCAGCATTTATAGGTAATTTGAAATATGCTGCTATTAGTCCATTTACAGGAACAACACCAAAATCACTATGGTGGAATTTCTGGTTTCACACTAACGTGCCGACATTCATATACTGTGGTTTTCAATTAACATTTGCAGCTATAACTGTAGCAATAATATCTTCAGCAATTGTAGAGAGAACTAAGTTAAGTGCATGGATAACATTCTGTATACTATGGTTAACATTTGTATACTGTCCGGTAGCTCACTGGTTATGGAGTAATGGTTGGCCTGAGACAATTTTACCAAAACTAGGTTTACCACCTACACTAGATTTCGCTGGTGGTATGGTAGTTCACATGTCTAGTGGATTCTCAGCTCTAGTACTAGCATACATAATTGGAAAACGTTTAGGATATGGTAAAGAACCAATGCCACCGCACAACATAACTTACGTACTTCTAGGAATGGCATTACTATGGTTTGGATGGTTTGGATTTAATGCAGGTAGTGCAGTAGCATCAAATGGTCTTGCAGCATCTGCATGGCTAGCAACAAACACAGCAACAGCTGCAGCAGCATTAACATGGTGCTTCTTATCATGGTTAAAAGAAGGAAAAGCATCAAGCCTAGCATTTGCAAGTGGTGCAGTAGCTGGACTAGTAGCAATAACACCAGCAAGTGGATTTGTAGATCCAATATCAGCAATAATTATTGGAGTAATTGCAAGCATAATAAGCTACCACATGGTAGAATTTAGAATAAAGAAGGGACTTGATGAAAGTCTAGATGCATGGGCTGTACATGGAATGTCTGGACTATGGGGTTCAATAGCTACAGGACTTTTCGCAAATCCAAAGATAAATCCAGGAAATGTAGGACTAATATATGGACTTATATATGGAATGCCTCTCAAAGGTGCTCTACAACTAGCATCACAAATAATAACATCACTAGCAGTATTAGGGTATGTAGTTACTGTAACATTCATAATTGGAAAGATAATAGATAAAGTAATAGGATGGAGAGTATCACCAGAAATAGAATATGTAGGATTAGACATGTCTGTACATGGAGAAGAAGGATACATAATGAGGTGAGACTATGAAACTCATACTAGCAATAATAAGACCAGAAAAACTAGATGATGTAAAGAGAGCATTAGAAGAAGCAGGAATATACCCAATGACAATCGTCGAAGTCCGTGGTCGTGGAGAACAAAAAGGAATAACAATAATGTATAGAGGAAGACCAATAACAATAGATCTAATACCAAAAATAGAAATACAGATGGTTGTTAAAGATGAAGATGTTGATAAAGTAATAAAAATAATAACAGAAAATGCAAGAACAGG
>NZ_CEYAEZ010000124.1:0-1943 GCF_982781345.1 Desulfovulcanus sp. | reverse complement strand
CTTTAGCTTTTTTGGCTATTGCCATTAAGGCGCTATCTGTAAATTTAAGTTCCACACCCTCCAACTCAAATAACTTTTTATATTGTTTTACAAGAGCATTCTTGGGCTCTGTAAGGATCCTAACAAATGCATCTAAGCTAAGCTCCTCCAAGGTGGCAATGACAGGAAGTCTTCCTATAAATTCTGGTATCATGCCAAATTTTATAAGATCCTCCGGCTGAACAAGGGGGATTATCTTGTTGTAGTCCTCTTCTTTGTCGCTACTTTTTACATCAGACTCAAAACCTATGGTTTTTCCCCCTATTCTTTTTTTAATAATTTGCTCTAAGCCGGTAAATGTTCCTCCACAAATAAATAGTATATTCCTGGTATCCACTCTCAAAAAATCCTGTTGGGGATGTTTCCTCCCACCCTTTGGAGGTATGTTGGCAATAGTTCCTTCCAGGATTTTCAGCAACGCCTGTTGCACCCCTTCTCCAGACACATCCCTTGTTATAGAAGGACTGTCTGTCTTTTTTGCTATCTTATCTATTTCATCAATATAAACAATTCCCTTTTGTGCTGCTTCTATATCATAGTCTGCCATCTGTACCAGATTCAGTATGATATTTTCCACATCCTCTCCCACATATCCTGCTTCTGTAAGGGTAGTAGCATCAGCAATAGTAAAGGGGACATCCAGTATCTTGGCCAGAGTCTGTGCAAGCAGGGTCTTGCCACATCCAGTGGGTCCTATAAGCAAAATATTGCTCTTTTCCACCTCCACATCTTTTGTATCTATGTGGGCATTGATCCTTTTGTAGTGATTATAAACTGCTACAGAAAGTATTTTTTTTGCCCTTTCCTGCCCTACAACATATTGATCAAGGATCTTTCTTATTTCAGAAGGCTTTAGGAGGCCTTCTGTCTCAAACTCATCAGATTCCTTACTATATTCCTCGGCTATAATTTCGTTACATAGCTGGATGCATTCATCACAAATATACACAGAGGGTCCAGCTATTAATTTCCTTACCTCATCCTGGCTTTTTCCACAGAATGAACAAAAAAGATCATTATTATCGTTATGGTTCCTTCTTGCCATTGCAAATCCCTTCCTTATTTATTTTTTTGTTTTTGTGGAATTTCTCTTTTTGTAATTATTTTATCTATTATCCCATATTTTAATGCTTCTTGACTATCCATAAAAAAGTCTCTTTCCGTGTCCATCTTTATCTTCTCTATATCTTGGCCTGTATGAAAAGCGAGCAAGTTGTTTAATCTTTCCCTGAGCTTTAAGATTTCCCTTGCATGTATATCTATATCTGTAGCTTGGCCTTGGGCACCACCCATGGGTTGATGTATAAGTATCCTTGCATTAGGTAAAGCGTATCTTTTTCCTTTTGTGCCTGCAGCAAGAAGTAGTGCTGCCATACTTGCACCCTGACCAATGCAAATGGTCATAACATCAGGTTTTATATACTGCATAGTGTCATATATAGCCATTCCTGCAGTAATATGTCCACCTGGAGAGTTTATATATAGATGGATATCCTTATCAGGGTCCTCTGATTCCAGGAAAAGCAATTGAGCGATTACAGTATTTGCAACCGCATCTGTTATCTCCTGCCCAAGAAAAACTATTCTATCTTTTAATAGCCTGGAATATATATCATATGCCCTTTCTCCACGTGGTGTCTGTTCAATAACTATTGGAATAAGCATGTCAACTCCCTTTTTCAGTTTCTTTAATTTTAGCATTCTCAAGGATGTAGTTCAACGTTTTTTGCTCTCGCATCCGTACACGCAAATATCCCATAAGGTTTCTTTCTTCGTAGAACCTTTTCAGATCTTCAGGATCTTGTGCTCCCATTTCAGCAATTTTCTTTATTTCCTCATTTAGTTCCTCGTCTGATATATCAATATTCTCTTTGTCTGCAATCTCTGCAAGAATAAGCATTTCT
>NZ_CEYAEZ010000123.1:0-1962 GCF_982781345.1 Desulfovulcanus sp. | reverse complement strand
GTGATAATACAAACGAGTAATTATTTTCGTAGAGCGTTTTTAATCTGTCTCGGGTGTTTGCTACCCCTACGCCTTGTGCATTAACTAACTGACCATTTTCAATATCAGTGCCAGGCCCATTATCGCCCACTTCAAGTAATAATTCATTAGCAAAAACTTGCGCTTTTATATCAATAACACCACCTTCTGACATATGGGCAATGGCGTACTTAATGGCATTTTCGATGATCGGTTGTAATATTAAGCTTGGCACTAATGCTTGTTTGGCCTGCTCACTCACGTCCACATTAACTTGTAAGCGCTCATCAAAACGTACACGTTCAATTTCTAAATAGAGCATTAATGCATGTAACTCTTGCTCCAGCGGCACTTTTTTAATTGGATCAGTATTAAGCGTATAGCGTAAAAAGTCACTCAATTTAGATACCATCAAGTTAGCATCTTTATTTTCTTTTACCAAAACTAAGGTTGATATTGCATTGAGCGTATTAAACAAAAAATGAGGATTTAGCTGGTATCTAAGCATTTTTAACTGCGCTTCGTGCGCCATTGTGGTCGCTTTTAAGGCTTTTTGACGTTCACTTTGTAATAACTGGTAATACTTAACCCCAAAGTACAAACCACTCCAACACAAAATAATATAAACAGAATCAAGTCCTTGTTGTAAATAATAAAACCATTCTTCAGGACGGTATCCGTGGCGATAAATTTCCCACAGGTTAAACTTTTGCACCACGGCCCATAATGTACCGGTTATATAAGAGGCGCCAAATACAACAATAATTAATACCCAAGGTGAGGCATTCCAAATTTTGCGATAAATATAACGCAGAGGCACAGTCATTAAACAGCCCGCATAGGCGTTTAGTAAAATAACGAATACGTAAATATCACGCATTTCGAATACTTTAGAACCAATATAGTTAACTAACGCATAACCTATCCAGCCTGCAATTTGCAAAAGCCAGAAAAAACGTTGTCTGTTATCAATTAAAGACTGCCAATTCAAAATTAATTATTACCTTGTAAATTTGTGACTATTATATCGATTTATCGTCAGGTATAGCACTACCAACTGTCTTACTTTTTAATAGCCCTATCGCAAACAATAAATTAAATAAATACAGGATGGATGTTCAGTTCTGGTTTAGTTGTTACGTTGAACAGGCTAAAACTCGTGTTGCAATTACCCCTTGCGGATGGTTTAAAGCGCATAAAAAAAGCGAAAGGCATCCACCTTTCGCTTATCAATGTTTACTTTTATTTTTTAAGCAAGCTTATCTGAAGCAACTTTATAAGTCGGATCTTCAATTACGTTCACTTCAACTAAGTCACGTGCTTTATGAAGTAGTTCTGTACAGTCTTTACTTAAGTGACGCAAGTGCAGCTTTTTACCCGCTTTATTGTATTTGTCAGCTAAACTGTCGATGGCCTCAATCGCACTATGATCCGCAACGCGACTGTATTTAAACTCAACAATCACATCTTTAGGGTCATTCTTAACATCAAATAAATCAGCAAAGTTTTTAACCGAACCAAAAAATAAAGGCCCATGTAGCTCGTACACTTTTGAACCTTCTTTATCAATATAGTTAGTTGTGTAAATATGTTTTGCATGCTGCCATGCAAACACTAACGCAGAGACAATAACACCTACACACACCGCAATCGCAAGGTCGGTAATAACCGTTACACCCGAAACTAATACAATTACAAAAGCATCAGATAAAGGGACGCGTTTCATCATTTTGAAACTCGCCCATTCAAACGTACCCAGCACCACCATAAACATAACCCCAACTAATGCCGCCAGTGGAATCATTTCGATTAAGCTTGAAGCGAAGATAATAAATGCAAGTAACATCAATGCGGCACTAATACCTGATAAACGCGAACGCCCACCTGAATTAATGTTGATCATAGATTGACCAATCATGGCACAGCCACCCATTGCACCAAAGA
>NZ_CEYAEZ010000122.1:0-1965 GCF_982781345.1 Desulfovulcanus sp. | reverse complement strand
CCTGATGCTCACGTATGGCAAATCCTGTTTTTTGATTTCCCAGACCATGCCTTTTCTCATCAGCCCCTTGAGCTCTGTCTCGCTGAAGTAGCCCCATTCAGGATAGAAGCCCCGGACAAAGCCATACCAGTAGCCCGGCTCCACCTCTTCGATTATGGCGCCTGCCTCTTTTTCCTTGCTTTCAACCTGCTCAATTGCTTCATGGAAATTAGGGTCAAACTTTTTGCCCAGTGTCTCTATTCTTTCTATGCCCTGCTCTCCGAGAAAGGCCTCAAGCTGCTGCCTAATTTGCAAAAGGCCTTTTACGTAATCATTGTCTTTCAGGTCTTCGGGCAGTTCTTTCTCTGCCTTTTCAAAGTTATCCAGTATGGGCAAAATCTTCAGGATCAACGATTCATTGGCATGCTGCGTTAAGTCCTTGATTCTTTCTGTCTCCTCTTTTTTATAATTGAGAAAATCAGCTCTGCTTCTCTGCCAGCCAGCCAAATATTCCTGCTTTAATTTCTCGCACTCCTCTAATTTTTTCTTTAAATCTTCTAATTTAATTTCCGCTTTTTCTTTTTCTCCTTTTTTCATAATTCTTCATCATTGGAAAACTCCAACCCTCATAACTCAATCCTAACACTTTTCCAAAAAATTTACCAAAGAACCCATCAAGCCAATATTTCTCGGATAATCCATTCTTTTGGGGCCCAAGAGCGCCAGAATTCCCCTTCTTCTCTTGGGAAATTTAGCCGAACTCAATATAAGGCTAAAATTCTTAGCGCAGGGAATTTTATTTTCCCTGCCGATAAAAATTTTCAACCGGGTTTTTCCTTTGCCGCCGTTTAAAAATTCGTCTATGCTTTTTTCCAGCTCCTGAATCATTATAGCAAAATCCCGGGCGCAATTTAAATCGTGAAATTCCGGCTCCTTAAAGGCCCCTGTCCATCCTTCCTTAAAGAGGATTCCTTCCCTGGCAACATAAGTCAAGGCCACGGCTGAAGAAAAATCAGCTAAAATTTTGGTCAGTTCTGAAAAAAACTTAAAAGAATCAGATAATTCCTTTTCAAAGACAGAAATTTTCTCTAAAATTTTCTTTTCAGGAAAAGTTCTTTTTTCTTCTTCCAGAACCTCGTCAACAAAAAAGCGGTATCCCCTGTCAGTCGGCACTCTACCTGCTGAAACATGGGGCTGAAGCAAATAACCCAAATCAGTCAATCGTTGCAGTTCCAAACGAATGGTTGCGGGCTTAATCCCAATCTCATATTTTTGCTCCAAGACCTGAGAGCTCACAGGCACAGCTGCCTGAATATATTCTTGAATTATTTTATCTAAAATAAATTTTTGCCGTTGGGTAATTTGTGCCATATAAATTTATCTGGATTACTTTATTCGCATATTCGCATATTCGCATCATTCGTATCAATTCGTATATTCGCATCATATTATCATTTTAGCAAAACAAAAATTAGCAGTCAAGAGTCTTGACTGCTAATTTTTGAACTCTTTAATTAAACCCCTGAATTTCTAAATCCTTTTGACAATCTCCCCTCTTCTCAGACCACCAAAAATTGATGATCTCAGAAAAGAGGGGCGCGAGGCGGAGCGTAGCGACGCCTCACGCCTATAAACTAAAGTGTCTTCCATATCTTTTCGCATATATCACGACACGATGAGGCGACGTACTGTTTCGGCTTTCCGTCGACAGAACCTACCTTCGCCTTTTCTGAGAATAAGTCTGCCGTTATGGAATCCAACAATCTTTACTTGTTCTCGGCCTCCGCCATGCCGGCGGAGAACCAACTCCTGCCCGGGTTCAAGCTTAACCGGTTCAACATGGACGGGAAGAGATATTTCTTCTTCCCTATCAACATCTGCAACAATTGAACCACCAACTTTATGAAATGTCATGTTAAACGATAATGCATCTTCATTTAATGGAATTTTATTATCAATTAAGTAGTCACTTATTTTTTTATTACC
>NZ_CEYAEZ010000121.1:0-1980 GCF_982781345.1 Desulfovulcanus sp. | reverse complement strand
GATGATCCTGCATACAGACAAGCAATACTTGAGAAGCTAGATAGATCAGACGTGAACTTCTAGGTAGACATGGCGACCTGACAGTTCATCATCGCCATTCACCTATCTTTTAATTCAATGACAGTTATCACCGAATACGGTAGACAAAACATTTTCGCTAAAGAACCACCTATAGAAATCATGAACGAACAAGAAGAGAACTTTCTTATGGAGCAAGCCGAGAGAACTAATGGCCAACTAGCCATGCTTGGATTCGTTGCTGCCATAGGCGCATACATAACCACTGGACAAATCATTCCAGGTATTTTTTAAACACTTTATAAATGACTACAGCCACATTAACCAAACCATTTGACAACTGGCAGCGTTTCTGTGACTGGACTACAAGCACAAACAACCGTCTCTACGTGGGATGGTTTGGTGTGCTTATGATCCCTGCACTATTAACCGCTGCAACAGCATTTATCGTAGCCTTCGTGGCTGCACCTCCAGTTGACATAGATGGAATACGTGAACCCGTAGCTGGATCTCTACTCTATGGAAACAACATCATATCGGGAGCGATTGTCCCGTCAAGCAACGCAATCGGTCTTCACTTCTACCCAATCTGGGAAGCTGCAACCCTCGACGAGTGGTTGTATAACGGAGGACCATATCAACTTATTGTGTTCCACTTTCTCATCGGTATCTCAGCATACATGGGACGGCAATGGGAACTTAGTTATCGATTAGGAATGAGACCATGGATATGTGTAGCTTATTCCGCACCTGTTGCAGCATCCTTTGCTGTCTTTCTCGTGTATCCATTTGGACAAGGGAGCTTTAGCGATGGTATGCCTCTTGGTATTTCAGGGACTTTCAATTTTATGTTTGTCTTTCAAGCCGAACACAATATCCTTATGCATCCGTTCCATATGCTCGGTGTTGCAGGGGTATTCGGTGGAGCTTTATTCGCTGCTATGCATGGAAGTCTTGTTACTTCTTCGCTTATCCGTGAGACGACAGGCTTGATATCACAAAACTATGGATACAAATTCGGTCAAGAGGAGGAGACGTATAACATTGTTGCGGCTCATGGCTACTTTGGGAGACTTATCTTCCAATACGCCAGCTTTAATAATAGTCGCAGCCTTCACTTTTTCCTTGCTACTTTCCCCGTCGTTTGCATATGGATTACCAGTATGGGAATCTCCACTATGGCTTTTAATCTCAACGGCTTTAACTTTAACCAGTCCGTCGTCGATGCCAATGGAAGAACAGTCCCTACATGGGCTGATGTCCTCAACCGTGCCGATCTAGGCATGGAAGTAATGCACGAAAGAAATGCACATAATTTCCCACTTGATCTAGCGGCTAAAGAGATCGCGCCAATAGCGTAACAACATGTCCGTTCATCCTATCGGGACGCATGAAACCTAAGCATGGAACGGGGCTTAGGTATTGAGGTTTAACCATGACTCAACTAGAACTACAAGCTCGTATCAAAGAGCAGAACATTTTAGAAAGAGAAATGAAACTTAAATATCGCGGCATTGCCTACAACAAAACTTACAAATTTAATTAAAATGAAAACAATTGCACTTGCTCTCGCAGCCACCACTTTAGCGTCTGCACCTGCAACCGCTGGAACTTACATAAACACTGAAGTTAACAACGGTTACTACGGTTCTGAATATGTTGGTAGAACTATAGAACTACACGTTGGACTCGATGGGTCTAAAGAAAAGTTCGACTACTATGTACAAGGCGGTCCAGCTCTTGTAGCTATCGACGGTGTTGATGGTACAGAGACTGAACTATCAGGTAAGTTCGGCGGTAACTATAACGTGTCAGAAAAGGTAGCTTTCTACGGAGAGTTTGCTGGAGGCACTAATGGTGATCTAGATAATTCTTACAACCTTAAGGCAGGAGCTAAGTATAAGTTTTAATGTCACAACAAAGCGACAAGGCTAGGGCGTCAGTTACTTCACTGACTCCCGA
>NZ_CEYAEZ010000120.1:0-2129 GCF_982781345.1 Desulfovulcanus sp. | reverse complement strand
CAGGAAGAGATTAATAGTATACAGAGTACAATGGCAAAAAAAGGATATATCATGTCAGAAATAACACAACAACAGTTGGATGAAAAGTTCTTTGAAAGAGCTGATGCACATATTTCACTTGCCAACGAGCATATCACACAGAAAATCCAACCGGGTCTGGTCAACAATTCTCTGCTCTACGCTGCAGCCCGTTTTAGTGCATGGCTCGCTGCAGCCGGCTTCCAAAGTGGTGAAGAGATGATCACAAAGAAAAAGGAGCTTATGGACTACTTCATAGGACAGTACAGCTCCATGCTCGAAGAGAATCTTGAGAATTATGCAGAGAACTACGACCTGTATATGGGTATCTCCAAAGAACAGACAAAAGAGACTTAACCAAACAGACTCTTGGCTACCATAATGTTCAAAAACGCCAGCATCACCAGTCCACCAAATACTTTTCGGTAGAACGTGTTGTCTATCATGATCGCTGTCATCGTCCCAGCCCACAAAAGTACGGCAAGCAGACCATACAGCACGAACATCAGCTTGACGATGTGCTGCGGCATCGGCGAAGGAGGATGCTCAGGTAAAATGAATGTTACAAACCCTGTCACCATGATCCAGACAAGAAAGATCACCGAAAAAAAAGCCGTCCAGAAAAGAAACTGTATCTTTCCGTTGCGTATGAGCATGAAGTTCCTTTTTGTGATTATAGCTTTTGTTTTATCAAAGAAGCAACCATCATGTGGAAACAAAATTCCAATCCAACCCGTAGGGGTAACCCTCGTGGTTACCCTTTAAGACCACAACATCCTCTCCGTTCACGGGCAACCACAAGGGATTGCCCCTACAAATGCAAACATCTATTCTTCCCTCTCCACTTTCCTACGTAAACGCTTCTTTCCGGAGTGTTTCTTTTTTGCTTGTAGCCGTCTATAGACAGAGCCTTTGGTCGGTTTGGTAGGCACCCGTTTTTTGGGCACCACATTCACACGCTTGATGAGCTCTACCAGACGCTTCAGCGCCTCTTCTCTGTTCTGCTCCTGACTGCGGTGCTGCTGTGACTTGATGACGATGATACCCTCTTTGGTAACACGCTTGTCTTTGAGTTCGAGCAATTTCTCTTTATAAAACTCTGGGAGTGATGAGGCAGCGATATCAAAACGAAGATGGATCGCCGCAGAGACCTTATTGACCTTCTGCCCACCCGAACCCTGCGCACGTATGGCGGAGATCTCTATGTCGTTCTCATCGAGGGTGACGGTGTTTGATATTTTCAGGGTTGACATCATTTCTCTTTTTTAATCTAATCGACTATAGGTTCTAAAGTTCATCTAAATCCACTTCAATAGCTACTTCACCATCATTCAGTCTCTCTTACTTCCTGCGTCAAATAATAATCATCGATGATATCCATCATCTTCTCATACAGCTCACTGGGTACGAGGTAGGCACTGGGTTTGTTATGGTTGAGTATAGCAACCGCCTCACCTCCTGCCGCTTCTATGAGCGAAGAGGGACTTTTTTTGAGTTCAGAGATACTGGCAGAATAGTTGGATAAAATCTGAGTCATATTAAATATCCTTTTTAGTACTTAATTTAGTACAATATTAACTATTTTTTATGATTTTGTCAAATTTTAAGAGGCAGCAATATCTTTACACATTGAAAAAGTATTTTCAAATGAAAACAGAAAAGTTTTTATTTCATCTTTCACCAAATAGTATTCATAATACATGATACCACCTTTATCAAGGAAGATTCGAAATGCTGTTTTACTGCAATCCTCTTCTATCGTATCTTCTTGAAGATACTGTTTCATGCTGTCTTCCCCACCTTTTATCTCCGTAGATAATTTACTTAAAAAGCCGTCAGTTACATGATAAGGAAAGATAAGTTTATTATCTTTCATATAAATCCCTTTCACCTTCGTAATCATATCGATTTTGACGACACCACTGTTTTTTTCAATAATATATTCTCCAAGTTCTTTTAGGGTCATTGCATAAAATTTAGCTTTCTTCTCTTCAAGCATCTTTACAGAACGATAGTTCCCATACCAAATTCCTGAAAGCATAAAAACTGATGCTGCCGTAACCATTAATATATTTTTAGGAGTCCATTCTATTTCACCTATATCAGGATCA
>NZ_CEYAEZ010000119.1:0-2190 GCF_982781345.1 Desulfovulcanus sp. | reverse complement strand
TTTGTAATGCATTTCAGAAAATGCACTCTTCAATTGTGTAGTAATTTGAGGATGTAAACATACGAGAAAATTGAGTACACTTATTTTTTACGCGACTACTCAACCAATTAACCTCTCAACTAGATCTCTAAACTAATTACGGATTACGAATCAATGCTTGGCCAGGAACTTGAAAGTATAAATATTCTCAAAGAGACAGGTTTGTTTAGGCCCATTGATCTTCAGCTAGCCGGGCTTTTACTGGATTTAACAGGTAAAGATGATCTTCATCTGGCCTTGGCCGCTGTTATGGTTAATAAGGCATTGGAACAGGGCCATGTTTGTTTGGATCTCTCCAGGATTGCCGGTCAGTCATTATATATGCTGGGGGAGTTTTTCCCAGACTTTGAGCTACGGGTCCCTGCTTTTGCAGGACCTACGGATGGACTACGAGTGCCTGAGTTAAACACCTGGCTTGAGAAACTTAAAGATTGGGAGGTTGTGGGTGAAAGCGGGCAGTTTAAGCCTCTCATTCTTAATGACACTCTTTTGTACTGGCAAAGATATTTTTCTTATGAGCAGGAGCTGTTCAGTGCCCTGGAACTACGGGGACAGGGAAAATCCCCGCATATTGATTTGAACAGGCTAAAACAGAGCCTGGACAGGTATTTTCCACCATCTTCAGGCATTGATTGGCAGAGGCTGGCGTGTTTTATTTCTGTGTATAAAAGCCTTTGTGTGATCACAGGGGGACCCGGAACAGGGAAAACAACCACTGTGGTCAAGATTTTAGCCGTGCTTGCCGAGCAATATGGCCCGGGTTTAAAAGTGGCCGTGTGTGCGCCAACAGGAAAGGCAGCGCAGAGGCTTAGCCAGGCCTTAAGTGAGTTAAAACAAAACCTGGGCTTGGATCAAACACTAAAGCATGTCCTGCCGGATGAAGCCCTTACTATCCATCGTCTTCTGGGTTATAAAAGGTTTTCACCCTATTTCAGACACAATAGAGATAACCCTCTTCCTGTAGATGTTTTGGTGGTGGATGAGGTCTCCATGGTAGATTTGCCCCTGATGACCAAACTGGTTCAAGCCTTGAGGGATGAGAGCCGTCTGATTTTACTGGGGGATAAAGACCAGTTGTCTCCTGTTGGGGCAGGGGCAGTAATGGGTGATATTTGCGCACTGGGGGAAATAAATTCTTTTTCCAATGAATTTAGAGATGATTATAAGCGGATAGACCATGTTTGCCTCGAGCCAAACGGGCATGACAGGAGTTTTTTAGGAGATTGCTTGGTTGAGCTCCGTCAGAATTTTCGCTTTGGAGATGAATCCCATATTGCCCGGATTAGTCGGGCCATACGTTCAGGGCAGACCAGTGTTCTTTACTTTCAGGACAGCGCTCAGTGGCAGTGGATAGAAGTTGAGGATGAGCAGAAAATGAATCAGGTTTTGCCAAAAATTTTAGAGAAATGTTTTCACTCGTTTTGCCAGAGTAGTGGACCGGAAGAAGGCTTTGCGCACTTTAACCGGGCCAGGATACTGTGTCCTTTAAAAAACGGTATATGGGGAGTGGAAGGTCTGAATTTTCTGGCGGAAAAGGTTTTTGAAGCCAAGGGCTGGCTAAAGCCGATGTCCCGCTGGTATGATCGCCGGCCGGTAATGATCACCCAAAATGACTATGGACTTAGGTTGTTTAATGGAGATATTGGTTTGACCTGGAAAATAGGGGACCAGACAAAGGTCTATTTTCAAGATGAGAGTGGTGCGCATTTAAGGGCCATAAGCCCGGTGCGTATTGTTGGCGCTCAAACAGCTTTTGCCATGACCGTGCACAAGAGTCAGGGGTCAGAGTTTGATACCGTAATTTTGGTCCTGCCTCCCAAGGATATTCCTCTTTTGACCAGGGAACTGGTCTATACCGCAGTGACCAGGGCAAAAAAGAAGATAGTGGTTTTAGGACGAAAAGAAATTTGGCTCAAGGCAATATCCAAGACGTAGTAACCTAACATGACATTCTTAAACTGTAAAAAAATCGTACAACTTAGGAGTAAAACAGATTGTTTCTGTCTGTTGTAAATGTAAGTAACTCAACTTTCGGAGTTAATTTACGAGCGCATTTTCTTCAATGCTAACAAAGAATTGGACACATCTAAGGCTCACTTGCGGGCTGTGCATAAAGGGGTTTATTAGTGAAATATTACTTTGTGCCATTCT
>NZ_CEYAEZ010000118.1:0-2215 GCF_982781345.1 Desulfovulcanus sp. | reverse complement strand
AAAAGTATTTGGCATTTCAAGAAAAAGTGATTAAAGAATGCTATAGAGTTTTAAAAATGGGCGGGAAAATGATAGTTGCGGAAGGAGTTCCTCCCAATCACAGGGTAAAAGGAGATTTCATTAAGATATTCGAACACAAGGAAGATAGAATCACTTTTATGGAAGAAGATATTGTTGCAATATTAGCAGATGCCAACTTCCATAAAATTACAACTACTACTTTCTTTATGGAAGATATAAGTGTCAACAACTGGTTAGAGAATAGCGGGCTCCCCAAAAAGATTACTAACATAATATTAAAAATGCACACCGAAGCCAGTCCCTATTTTAAAAAGACTTATAATCTGAAACAGGAAGAAGATGAGGTGTTTATAGATATGAAACATGCCATAGTGTCAGGAGTTAAGAGATAACCTTAATCCAGCGATAAGGGAAATGTTTTTTTGTCAAATTGTCCTTTCGATCTTATAAATACTGGGTGATATTCCATTAACCCGGTCGGAGTTAGACTCATGCAAAAGGTGAAAGCGCAAATTCCCGAAAGACTTCAAAAAGGCATACCCCTTTCTGTTCGCAACGGTAATACGGTGATGCTTCAGGCTACGAATGATTCCTTGAGTTCATACTGGGCTTTCTCTTTTTTATGCCATGGCGGAGTCCCTTGGAGTTCCCAAGAGGCTCGATGATGTTTTAAATATAGTGGACTCCATGTCAAGACTGAAATTCAGGAAATTTAAGTTACACTTTAAGCTATAGCTCTCCGGTTTATGAATAGGTATTTTACCGGCCTTTTGATAGGAGCCGGGATTAATTAAAGTGGACAGACCTTGGTGGTTTGTAGTCCAATGCTTGGTGGAACCTTTGGTTATTGTAAAAGTTAAAGTATTTACTGATGGACTCTGTTGCTTCATATACTGTTTCATAATCTTTCAGGTAGACTTCTTCGTATTTGAGGCTGCGCCACAGACGTTCCACAAAAATATTGTCTAATGCTCGCCCTTTTGAGTCCATGCTGATCTGGATTTTTTTTTGTAAAAGGGGCTTAAGAAAGTTTTCAGATGTAAACTGGACTCCCTGGTCAGTATTGAAGATTATGGGAGACGGATGGGCCTGTAGTGCTTCTTTGAGGGCATCCACGCAGAAATCAGACTCAAGGCTGTTACTCAGCCTCCAGGATAGGACGTAGCGGCTGAACCAGTCAATAATTGCCGTTAAGTATAAAAAACCAGATTGGAGCCTGATATAGGTGATATCTGTGCTCCAGACAAAGTTGGGGCGATCAATAGTTACACCCTTTAAAAGATAGGGATAGACTTTGTGGTCATGTTTCCTCTTGCTCAGGTTACGTTTGGGGTATATAGCTTCAAGCCCCATGATGCCCATGAGACGCCTAACCCGTTTACGGTTCACTAAATGACCGGCCTCCCTTAAATGTACCGTCATCTTACGGCTGCCATAAAAGGGAGTTGCTATGTATTGCTTGTCAAGCATATCCATTAATTCAAGGTTGTACGAGTCCATTGGGACCGGTTCGTAGTATAACGCTCCTTTGGAAAGTGAAAGGAGGTTGCACTGTTTACTGATGCTGAGTTTAGAATGATTCCACTCGATTAATCCCTTCTTCTCGGCAACAGACAGATTTAAACACTTTTTTTTAGCCAGTCATTTTCAACAGTGAGTTGACCAATTTGGCGGTAAAGCTCAGGAATTAGTTTTTTGTTATGCTCTTGATCCTTGTCGGCTCTCTTGGAAAATGTCTCTTGGAGGCCCTCTATAGCCTCATTTTTCCACCTTTGGATCATTGCCCTGTGAACACCATGGGCGGAGCTTAGTTCGGCCATTGTCCTGTCACCTTTAATGGCATCGATAGCTACTTTAGCTTTGAATTTGGCTGAATATCCTTTACGCATTTTTACCCCCCTTCTTTTCGGGGAGAGCATAGCGAAATTGTAACTTAACTACCAGTTCAAATATTGGGGTCCATTATAGAGGCTGAGGTACGTGATTCTATTTGGGTTGTTACTACCCATCTTTTTAATGATATCATTTTTGAAAAATTCTTCATTTGGTACATACAAGGTGTTTGCGTAAACTAGAGATCCACCACCTACTCCTGCACCACTTAGAACAAGTACATTTTTTAGCAACTGCATTCTTTGTATGCCATACATAAATAATTTGGGCATCCATAAAAACTTTTTTATGCTCCAATTGG
>NZ_CEYAEZ010000117.1:0-2224 GCF_982781345.1 Desulfovulcanus sp. | reverse complement strand
TTACAAGTCATCCTTGATGCCAACCCGCTCTTATTTCATGAACTACCCCATCATTTTCGCTTCTTCGTCAATTACGAGTCCCACTTTACGGTACTCGTAATTGACGACATCCTACCACTTTCTTGATTTAAGCCGTTAATAGGAATACATAAGTAGAGAAAAGTTGATCAGCCAGGTTGATAACCAGCTAGAAGACTGACAACATGTTGATATTACATGCAATTAACTAAAGTAAATGATTAATTTCTCCAGCCTACCAGACAGAATTGTTATTTCCGTAGAGGCCTTTATAGGCCGTTCTGGCGTAAAGATTTATCATAACCTATTACGATTTAACGGAGGCAATGATGTTCTATCAAATCTTGCGCAATAAATTTCTACATCTGGCTCAAAAAGAACGCCTTTTAGACAAAAAAATTACTATAAAAACGCGTATCTTAAGAACGGATGAAGCTATTGGCAACCCTGAGAGACAGGATTTTCCTCTTTTAGGAGGCAAAGAAGTGCTCATGGAAGCAACCTTTATGGATAAAAAGGGTCAGGCCTATACTGATGCCCCTTCGAATTTTTCCGGCTATTTGCATGAAATTATCCATTTACAACTGCAAGATTCTCGCTCCAGAGCCTTATTTATTGCCACCTTGAATGCAGTTCTGCGATATCTAAACCCGGATTTAACAACTATCCATTGCAAGAATAACGAGCCAGAAGAATGCGCCTGGAAGATAGCTGATTTTGTAAAAAAATTTCACCCCACCTGTGTAGGTCTGATAGGACTCCAACCAGCCATTCTTGAAGCCCTAGTTAAAGCTCTTGGGCCTAATTCTGTTCTATGTATAGATAGGAATGAAAAAAACCGGGACAAAATCAAATATGGCATACCTATTGAATGGGGAAACAATATAGGAATGAAAAAAATATTCAAAAAAAGTAACATCATCTTGGCCACCGGCTCTACTATTGTCAATGGATCGCTTGTAGACATACTGGAGAATGCCCATAAATTTAATCGTCAGGTATATTTTTACGGAACCACCATCGCCGGAGCAGCCAAGATAATGGAATTAGATCGGTTATGCTTTAAATCTATCTAGGCTCAAAAGGTGACGGGTAAATTCAGCAGCCAATTATCCCTAAGCTAGGCAAAAAGGTTGGCAAATGATACTCAATAAAGAAGAAAAAAAGTACTACCAACGAGAATACGAACATATGTTGAAAATCCTTGGCTCTGATGCAGAGGTCTGGAAGTCCCTGCAGCATCAGTTTTCAGTTCTCAATCAACGCAACCAAACCATTTTTCAATTGGGTGCCTTGGCAATCACGGTGACCGGTTTTTCAGGGCACAGAATTGTAGCAGCTGGCGTTTATAGCGGCATTCCTCTGGTTATTGGACTCTGTACAATCCTGGCTGCGCTTTTTACAGCTCTTTACGGAGTAAGCAGATTACGCTGGATTTCCACCTTTCAGGCAGACGATTTACCTCAAAGTTTTATTATGATTCTCAAAATCAGGGACGCAAAAACCAGACATTTCAAAATATCACTTTCAATTCTGCTTGCAGGCCTATGTTTTTACGTTTTTGCCATATCCAACTATCTAATCCAGGCTTCTCATGGCTTAATCAAGATTTACTGAGCTTTTCCCCGAAGGATTCCTTGATAATTCCTCGGCAGAGGTTTCGATCTTATATTGATTGATACCTTTATCTTTGAAAATATAAACAGACCCGTCAGAAACTTCTTTATAAAAATGTCATTTTGACGGCAAATATTTTCATTTTTGTTAAAACAAACACCTCATCTTGGATTAAATTTTTTTCACCTCACTCATTGATTTGCTTAAAGCCTCTGAACCGGGGTAAAAACCGCAAATGTTGAAGAGCATAAAAAATTATATTTCGTCGCCGTAATACTTCTCTATTATTGTATTTGTTATTTTATCGATCAATTGGATAGCACCGTTATAGCCTACTACAGATATTCTCTGTGCTCAAAGCCTATCATATATTGGAAAACCTACTCTTATCAAAGGAACATTCTCAGCATTAGCTATTCGTGCCCCGTATGAATCTCCAATTAGTATTTCTATACCAATTTTTCTTACATATTGGATTTTTCTTACATATTGGTGTAGATCATGTAAATCTCCACCAGATAGTATTACAGGGTTCACTAGTGTCCGGTTAAATTTTGGTCACTTTTTAGGAAAGATATACCAGTCAATA
>NZ_CEYAEZ010000116.1:0-2278 GCF_982781345.1 Desulfovulcanus sp. | reverse complement strand
GTTTGAATCTTTTTCGTGTCTTGATGGTGATATTTGGTTTCGATGATAATCTGAAGTTCTTGATTGAAATGGTCATATGCTTTTTGTCTCTCGGCGGGTTTGAACGGTTGGTCGATAATTTTTTGAAGGGAAGCATACATTTGTTTTAACTTCTCATGCAGCTTACGTACTTCCACGGATGCTGCGGGATCGCGGGCAGCCTCCCGACTCTTTCTCAAAAGATGAGTCCAGCAGCTTTGATGTTTAAATAACAATTTACTATACGCTCCATAGTCGTCTCGGACCAAGACATCCTCCTGGTGTGAACCATGCAAGATTCTTCTGGGCACACCTCCGCCCCGGGATTCCTCGACCCTATAATAAGCATGCTTGTCGGTAAAAAATCCCCACAGCCAATGGTTGACACCATCTACTCTCCAGCCTGTTTCATCAGCGTGTTTTACGGGGGAAGCACGAATTTGCTCCAGAATCCGATCATAACGCTTGCCCAACCATCTTCGAGCTCTATGCAGCATTCCCACTAATGTCCCTTTACTAACTTTTATCCCATACCAATGGTCTAAACTCCAGACGATCGTGTCCCAGCTACTTCTGGCAATGTATTTCTGAGTAAGCACGTATAACAGGACGTTGATCCCCAAGCGAGCTTGAGGAATAACTTCTTCAATTACAGCCTTGACGGTTTTCTTACACTTTTTGCACCACTGCAGTTCCTTTTCGTAACGCGTCACTTTTGATTGGGTTTGTTCAATCGGAGGAATATCTTCTACCGTATGTTCCTCAACGCTACTGCTGCGTTCCAAGGCTTCCCCACAATCAGGACATTTTTCAAGATATACTCGCCTTACTTCATCTACCCGCTTGGGGATTCTCCGACCTCGTCCGGGGTGCCCTTTCTGTGCACCCCGTCTCCGTTTCTTCTTAAGATTCTCAAGAATATCTACATCCGATCCCTCCTGGTTTGTTGCTTCTTCGGTTTGCTTTTTAACATTTGGTTTAAAAATCATATCCCTATAGCGATCCCGCTGTCGCTCGAGTTCTTTACAGCGTCTTTCAAGCTTTGTGACCTTCTGGCTGAGCTCTTTGTTTTCTCGTTTTAGGCCATCCTTTTCTTTCTCTAGTTTAGCTCGAGCTTTTTGCTGTGCCTCAAGCGCACGCCCTAAGGTTGCAACTTTTACCCGTAGCTTTCTTTTTTCCTCGTCCTTGCTTTTCCAGCTTCCTAATTGCATAGCCTCTCCTGAAAATCTCGAACCAATGGATAGACGTAAACCTCTTTAATGGGAACTTTCAGTTTAGAATAGCGATCATTGCGGCTTCGTCCCTGTGTCTGCCCAAGACATTTCCAGTTAGCTGCCCGATAACAGGTGCCGGCAAAACGCCCCACCTCTACAAAAGTTTCCAGCAAAAGTATAGGGTGTCCATATTTTTCTTGCCAGTCTCTGGAAAGCCGCCGGCTAATTTTTCCTAGAAGATGACTAGCTAAATGGGGGACTTTCTTAAGCAGCAAAAACCGCATGTTGTTGGCAATCAACTGCAAGTTGACTTTACGCTTTTCTTCCTTCCAACCAATGAATTTATCTCGTGGGGCTATCCGCCAGGCAGCCGCGCCGAACAACAAACAGCCTAAAATTGCTCCTTTTCCGTCCCGAATCAGGTAAGCCAAATGTTCGCCTACGCTGCCGCGATAACCCAAATAATGATGGTGTGCCAGTAAGGTGTTGAATAATTTTCCTGAAGACGTTCCCGGTTTTACTATCTCAATCTCTAGTGGTTGAGACTTCTTCAGATTACATGCCTGAGAATAAAAAGGAAGAGGGATCAATATATTTTTTTGCTCCCTCATGCGCTGAGGTGCTTTGCGACGTCGGGGCGGCTGAACGATGTATCCCTTTTGTTCTAGCTTTCGTAACAAACTGCGGCAAGCGATGTCTTTTAGTATTCCTTTTGCATTGCGCCAATCCCAAAGCTGACATAATTCCTGCGATAGTTTTGACCGACTCCATTCGGGGTGACTGGCTATTAACTTTGTAATCTGACAAATTTCTTCGGCCGCAATTGCTCTCCCTTGCACCATTATGTTCTTTGCCATACATATAATTTACCATACCCTTTTTGTAGAGTCCAGCCTTTTTTGGGGATTTTAACTTTTGAAAACTGAATACTTACGGGATAAACTATTTGCAAGCCTAAGTCGACGTGATACAATAAATGTCAAATGTCAAATGTCAAATGTCAAATTATGGGATGCCTTCGGCATGTTATTTATAAAATAGTTGTT
>NZ_CEYAEZ010000115.1:0-2353 GCF_982781345.1 Desulfovulcanus sp. | reverse complement strand
ACTGGCTATGTCAGGATTTCCAGATTGTAGTCAGGGTAACCAAACAGAGGCACTGGAAGTGGCGTAATAGCAGCATGGATGCACAAGAGATTGCCAAACGCCTGCCCTGCAAACACCGGTGCAAGTTACGTCGGCATGGAGATACTGAAGTAAAATATGGCATGACGACTGTGTATCTTCCATCGCATCCAGACAAACCATTAACTCTGATTGTCGTACGTCATGGTAAAAATGAGCCGATGGTATTGGCATCAACGCGCAGAGCTTATGGTCGCAGGCAGGGGCAGGCTCTGATTCATGCCTATATGGATCGCTGGTGTGTTGAGGAAGGTTTCCGCTTCTCCAAGCAGGGCTTTGGTCTTGAGGGTGTCATGGCGAGGAAAATGAATGCGTTGAAGAATCTTGTATCGTTCATGCTGCTGGCATGGTCATTTCTTGTGAGTCATGAGGAAGATGCTGCCGAATTGAAAGAGCTGGGGAAAGCAGACAAAATCAAAAGTAAGAAAAAACGGAAAGAACAAATGCGGCCTGCTTTTCCATATTATTCGATTCTCAAAGGCTGGAAGATGCTCTTCTCCCTTGCAACGAATGCATTACAGCACTGGCTACGAAAACCGGATGTAACTATTCAGCACCTATCATAAAGGCGGGCATTTTGCCGTCAAATAATAGAGTCAATGCCTTGCTGGAAGAAATCCCCTGCTTCCGGCATGTGGAGATGTAGCTTCTACAGCGGCAAAATGCCGTTGCGCCCTCGAAGGATCGAAAGCATCCGGATATTTTCTGCTGTACCTTGGTCATACGCAGATCATTCTCTCCCTGATTGTTGGTAAAGGGCACGCTCGCCGCATCCATGAAGCGCAGCACATCACCTTCATAGTTTCTCAGCCGTTCAAGCAGGTTTCTGGATTTGGAACGTTTCAACCTTCCCCTTCGCTCCTTTCGTTTGTTTTCATCAGGCGGCGGGCATTCAATATCCGCTTCCAGCAGCAAATTCCGGTATCGTTTTTTGAATGCGCCGCTTGCTTCCGCCGCAAGGCAACCGCCAGCATCATGAACTGCGGTGTTGATCTCGCATAACAAGGATTGCATCTGTTTGGCCCACTGCTGCTTATCCTGTTCCCAAGCGCGCTCCAACTCCCGCAGGTGATGCGCATTGCACAATGCGTGCGTACAATCATAACGGTAATATGGCTTCCAGTGGTCATGGCACAGCGTACCGGAGTAGTGAGGCAATACGCCCATCTCATCCATGGCTTCCTTCCCGCGTTTGGCATGGGGATAGTAATACGTCAGCAAACTGTTGGAGTGGCAATGCAACCAGTGTCTCTTGCCGCCAATGTTGACACCCGTCTCATCCGCATGCATCACAGGCGACCCGGCAAGCTCGTTAACCAGCCATGACTGGAATCTTTCCAGCCTTTTACACGCATTCTGATTGAAGTTGCATAGGGTTCCGCTACTGACGGGAATATGTAGCTGATCCCGGAAATAATCCTCAATGCGTCCGTAAGGCAGTAGCTGATATTGAGATAGATAAACAGCGTGCGCCTTGATGCCGTTGCCATACTGAACAGGACGGGTGACGCCTTCAGGAAAGGGGGCGACATAACGCTTGCCATGTTGATCCTTCAGCACCTCAGCCCGGAACTCGGTGACGATGCGCCGGATATCAATATCGACAACCTGCCGCCGCTCATAACCTGCATACGTATAATCCAGCTCGGCGGGAAGGCTGCTTCTGTCAATGAGCAGATCTTTTATCTCATCGGCCTCATCCATCTGTTTCAGGGTCGTGCCGACATGCCCGTTCTGGCCGCCGCGTTTTAAACCCTTGCCACGACTTTTCCGTTTGCGGTTGGGATCGCTTGACGGGGGCTTGCTGCTATTGCTGCTGTTCAAACCCAGACGATTGAACATCAGTGAAACCAGCATAAGAATCACTTCCATGGCTGATCTCAATGCGGGAGACAGGGTTTCCTCCTTATCAAGCAGTTCACGGGCGCTCTCTATGGCTGATTCAATATCAATGCCGTTCATGGGAAAGATCATACCACAGCTTTTCAGAGCCTCTTTTTTGGCCGCTGAATGCCGCCTGCAACATTAGAATATGTTGAACGTGGACGACCTGACTAACGCCATAAAAACGCCGGGTCGGCCACTTTACATCACCACAGGCATAGTCCCGAAAGAACCTGCCAAACAGACCAACCCCTCGGCTTTTGACCAAAAACCCTGTCAAGCTTTATTTTGCTGAATAGTTACCAATATTTCAACATTCACCGCTGGCGCTGCTGGTCAAAAAGGACGCCGGCATCAAAACAATGTCCGAACTGCGTGGAAAGCGGATCAT
>NZ_CEYAEZ010000114.1:0-2487 GCF_982781345.1 Desulfovulcanus sp. | reverse complement strand
GCTTGCAAAGATGGACTCGTTCCTGTTGAAATTAGCGCCAATATAGCCAAAAATCGAACGCTTTCGGAGCTGAATAGAATCTTGCAAAATAGGACTCGATGGACAGAAATCCCGCGCAAAAGATAATCTGGGGGCAAAAGGAAAAAGGAGGCAAAAGAATAATGGATGAATCATTGGTAAAAAGAATTTTGCATCTGTACGAGGTCGAAAAACTTTCGTTCAGACAGATAGCCAGGCAACTTAGCATTAATCGCGCGACGATTTCCAAGGTTGTTAATTTATCGGGAACCAAGTTAATCGTTCCCAAAAAGGATTTAATTCTTGATCCCTACCAAGGATTAATTGCTCAGTGGTACAGCGAGTATCCCTTGCTCAAGGCTGTCCAGGTTTATGAACGGTTGAAGGGTTATGGTTACACTGGCAGTTATCCAAGTTTGGTAAGGTTCACGCGGGAGCTACGAAAACGTAAACCACGTGCTTATCATGCCTTGGAATTCTTACCAGGTGAAGAAGCCCAAGTTGATTGGTTTGTGATAACAAACGTTCCCTTTGGCAAACTTTACGCTTTTATACTGGTGCTTAGTTATTCTCGTTTTGCCTGGGGTAAAGTTTATCCCAGAAATTCATTTGAATTCTTTGTGGATGGGCACATTGAGTGTTTTAAGAAAATTGGTGGCGTTCCGCATCGTTGCCGCTACGATAATCTCAAAAGTGTAGTTATTACTCGCCGGCCGGAGATTCAGTACAACCCGCAGTTTTTGGACTTGGCCAGATTTTATGGCTTTAGCCTTTATGCTTGTAATCCTCATGCTGGCAATGAAAAGGGCCGAGTAGAAAGGATTGGTCGTGATCTTCGTTCATTCATTTATGCGAATACCTCCAAAGACTTAACGGATTTCAATTGTAAGTTTTGGGGTTGGCTGGAGAAAAGAAATGATACCCAGCATCGAACAACTTCCAAAACTCCCAATGAGCTTTTAAAACGGGAAAAACTTTTGCCTCTACCCAAGTTGGAATATCAGGCCGGCAAAATTATTCCCACCCGAGTTTCTTCAACCGGGTTTGTTGAGTTTGAAACCAACAAATATTCTGTTCCCACTTCTTGTAGTGGTCACCAAGCCAGCCTGGTGGCCTATCCGGAAAAAATTGTAGTTTTGGTTAGCTCCCAACCTGTGGCTACTCACAAACGCAGCTTTTTAAAGAAACAAACCCTACAAAATCCGCTGCATAGAGAAAAGTTGCTTAACCGGACTCCCCACTTTAAACATCAACGCATACTACAACTGATGAGGAATATGGATCCGAGCCTAAATCTTTTTCTAACCCAGGCTAAAGAAAACAGTGAAGATGAAATGCTCTGTGCCTATCAGCTTTTTAAACTTCTAAAAGTTTATTCAAGAGCGATGCTAATTAGCGCTGTGCGGGAGGCTTGTTCCCTCAAGGCTTTTCAGTTGAAGACCGTATTGAGTTTACTCAATCATCCAGTTGACAAAGAAGCTGACCCGGTTTATCCCAAAGATACAAATCTTTTGAGTATCGATTATCGAAAAAGGAGGCTGGAAGATTATGATAAATTTGTCTGATTTATGGAAATATTTTAAGTTCTTGAGTCCGCTTGAAGAAATGCCCCAGGAAACCCAAAAAGCGCTTAGCCAATTTCTTGGTGAAGAACAGAAACTGCGGGAATCAAAGAGAATCAGCAATCTCTTAAAGATGAGTGGCATAAAAAGAATCAAGCTCCTGGAGGATTTTGATTGGAAATACAACCCTAAAATCCCCAGAGAAAAAATTATGGAATTCATAAATTCGGATTGGATAAAAACCGGGGCCAACCTGACGCTGATCGGGCCAGCCGGCGTAGGTAAAAGCCACCTTGTTTCGGGACTTTGCTATCAAGCTATCCAGCGAGGCTATCAAACAGTTTTTATTACCTCTCACGATTTAGTTGCCAAATTGGCCAAAGCTAAAAACGTTTATACCCTTATTGATTACTATTCCAAGGTCAAAGTCTTCTGCCTGGACGAATTAGGTTACGTTTTCCCTTCTCAGGAACATACTAACTACATTTTTCAGATAATCTCTAAACGCTCAGAAATTGCTTCAACCTTGATTACTACCAATCTTGTCCCCTCCCAGTGGGGGAAAATATTTGATTCAGCAACAGCCAGCGCAATCCTGGATCGTTTAGTCTTAAAAGGCTCCTTTATCACCTTGGAGGGAAAATCTTATCGAAACAAAAAATAAGTTCGGCCCACATACCCAAAGTGCTATGTGGCAAAAGTCTGGCGGGGCTTCAGTGTTTAACCGCTTAATTTAGCACCTTGATAATTTTTATCTTTTCGAAAATAAAAGCGAAAGGATTAGCAAAAATTCCGTCTACTGGCTAAGCCACCATGATTGTTTTTGGCCTACCCTTGATGATTGCCTACACGCCCAGCTACTTCTGGCAATGTATTTCTGAGTAAGCACGTATAACAGGACGTTGAT
>NZ_CEYAEZ010000113.1:0-2532 GCF_982781345.1 Desulfovulcanus sp. | reverse complement strand
AAAAGGTTTATAAAATTTTGTAACTTATCTAAAAAAATTATAAAATTTTTGGAATCTCTATCTCTTTATAGTCAGAGTCAGATCCTGTTGAGTCTGTCTGATTGTAAATCAGGCTGTCTATCTTTTTTATTTCTTTATCGGGATTGAAAGATATCCTTTCCCGAGATATTTCATTTTCTCGGGTATCGTAAAGTAAAATGTCAGCAGCGGCTTCAGGTTGTGGCAGATAACCAACCGTTCCACACTGAACTAAAATTTTTGCCTCAGCTGAAATGGTTAAAGTTTTTTGACTGTTTAAGTTGAGTTTAGACAAGCTCCAATGACTGTTTTTTACCCATACCCTAGTAGTGTGGGTATGTCCTGTAAAAATAATTTTTGGACCTGACCCGATTAAATTGACTGCTACTTGCCACTTGTAAGTAAGATAAGTAAAAGCCTTAGGTTTAAACCATGAAGCGTGACTAAATCCAATATTATCAATTTTTTTGCGAAGTGGCAGCTGACGCAGCCATTTTTTTTCATCACTGCTTAATAGTTTTTGGGTCCAGATAAGGCTAGCTAGAGCTCGTTGAGAGTAGCCTTCCAGACCAATAAAGTCTCCCCCAACACTTCGATCGTGATTTCCTTGAACAGCTACTAATCCATCCCACTCAGACAAAAGTTGAATACATTCTTTTGGACTTGCCCCGTACCCTACAGCGTCGCCCAAAAAGATAGTCAGGTCGGGTTTTATTTTTTGAATGAATCGATACACTTTTTCCAGGGCGGTAAAATTTGCGTGAATATCAGAAAATATAGCTAAGAGCATTAGTTTACTTCCAATAAAGGTTTAAAGGTAGATTTTTGGATTTTTCTGACCACTCCTAGCTTAAAAATTGTTTTTAAACCGTTTTGCCGGGGATTTCCAGCCAGAATTTTTTTGGGTTTATATTTTTTGACCATGTTCATGGCGGCAATAGAAGGAACAACGTCTTCAATAATGCGCAATCCCCAGATGAGTCTTTCCTGTCTTAATTTAATTAATGTCTTGCTCAATAATGAAAAGGTTTTGATCCTGAAAATTTCAGCCTCCTGGGGAATAAGGTTATTGGGAATAAAAGTGATGTAAAGTATTCCCCAATTTTTGCGGGCAAGTTTTACACTTTGTTTCAATATCTTAGCAGCATACTGGTCAGGCCGGATAAAGACTAGACAAAGGGGCTTCGCTGCCAAGTATCCGGGATTGAATAGTGGGTGTCCACTTTCACCCAGGATGCATGGGGATAGGGAAGAAATATCTTTTAAATAATGATTTTAAAATCCGGGCTGACTTTCGATGTCAGAGTCGCGGTAGTCACGATAGTCGTGTCTCCTGAGAAAAGCATATCCTAGCGCAGCAATAGCTAAAATGCCCAAAAAAGAAATAAGCACCGGATGGGTCCAGTAAATACCTACCCACCAGCTTCCATCAGCAGAGACATTTTTGTATAAAAAGATACCAGGTAGGTCTATCGCCAGCAGGCCCAGAAACTGGTAAATAAGCAGAAATGGGAGCAGAATATGGTTAAGAGAATAGAAGGCCATCCAGAAATGACGTAAAAAATTAAGCCATACAGGTTTGTTTTGGTCCATAATTTCCCCCTATTTGTTTTTAATATAGACAAAGTAGCCTATGAGAATGGCTGCAATGAGGACCATCTCCACGAAAGTAAATTTAAAAATAAAGAGGGAGATTTTCCTCTGGGTGGGGTTCATGGGCAGCCAGATTTTATTCATGATAAAACGCCATATGGTCTTGTTTATGCCTTTACCGGTGTATAGGCGGTAATATTCACGTAGACTTGTTAGCCAGTATAGGGCCCATTTGCTTAAGTTCTCATCCTCGGGCTCAGAGAATGAATAGGCGATTTCCGTGTTGTTGCCAGCATCGGCCTCTCTCGCCCAAAAGGTTAGGCCTAAAGGTTCTATTTTAGCCTGCCAGATTTTCTCTTGAGGGTTAAATTCTTGTTCCAGACTTATACTCAGGTTTTTTTTCAAAAATGCATCTTCTACTTCGAAGTTTTTAATCTCAAATTTTTTGGGCAAATACCAGTGGGGATTAAGTCTGGCTAAATTGTGCAAATTTAGATCTTCCCAAAATCTGTTTATCCAGGGAAGATTGATCTTATGCCAGTTTATTTTTTGTTGTGTATCCATAATATTTAAACAGCAATGACTAGAGGACATGGCATGAGAGGATGAAGGTCCTTGTTTGTTAGTCTGGCTTTAAATCCAGGGGCCTGTTTTTTTTGATAAGCACCGATTATGGCCACATCTGCTTTAACATCCTGAGCGACTTGGGCCAGGACTTCTTCTAGTTTTCCTACCTTGCGTATATATTCTGTTGGCAGATGGCTGAATTTTTGTTTTAGCCTGTCCCATAGCTTGTCAATCTCTGAATTGATCTCATTTTCGACATACTGGGCAAAACGATTACGCGTAGCAGAGGTATTTAACCAATCATCACCCGTCATAAACTGCCAGTCACTGTTGATAATGCTCAAAACATAGAGT
>NZ_CEYAEZ010000112.1:0-2645 GCF_982781345.1 Desulfovulcanus sp. | reverse complement strand
TCAACAATTCGGGACCAGTAGGCCGGGCTCCCACGCCCGGCAATGGGCGGCGTGGGAGCCGCCCCAGCTTATTGAGAAGATACTTGCCAAAGTCTGAAAGTTGAACTTTACCAACTGCATAGCCCTCCCGCTTGTGGTACACTGTAGGTCCACACCCAATGCTCACGAAGCAAGGAGGGCTTACCATGAGTATACCACAAGCACTGCCCAGCGTCCAGGGGCTTTCTGGTTTGTCAGCCTGGAGAGGCAACAGCTTCCTGCCATTTGCTCCTCCGCTTTCACAGCCACTGGCACCCGGTTCACCAGTGGCGTGGTCCCCTGGGGTCCCACCGGATGTGTGGGGGCCTGTATGGGACACTTCCCGTCCGGTCATAGCCGGGAGTCGCGGGGTTGCCTCCGTCGTCCAGGTGAACGGGATATGGTTGTTCCAGGAAACGGTGCAGACCTTGGAGCCGGCTCCCTGGTCGCAATTGCCGTTGGACATCGCTCGCGCCGGTGTCAGACAGGGACTGGGCCGGATGCGGGAACTACCGCAAGGCATGTTGACGCAGCACGCCTTGATGGTCGCCTGGGGCGAGTTCGCTCACGAGATCGGCTTGATTCCGAAGCTCCAGCAAGTACCGATGTCGCAGAAGAGTGTTGTCCACACGCCCCAGGCCAAGGTGCTCACCTTTCTGATGGGCATCTTGACCGGCATCACCCACCTGAAGGACCTCAACGAGGGACCCCACCCCTTGGCCCACGACTGGCCCGCCATCCGGGCCTGGGATTTAGCCTCTCTGGCTCATTACAGCGGTGTCAGTCGAACCCTGGCAAGCTGTGACGAAGCAACCGTGGAGGCCATCACCCAGGTGTTGCACGAGGTGTCTCAGCCTTTCATCGAGCAGGAAGTTCGGCTGCTCCTGGAGCGAAACCTGCCCTTGATCCTCGATTTGGACCTGGCACCCCGTCGCGTCAGCAACACCAGTACCACCTTTCCCGATGCTCAGTTTGGTTGGCAAGATGACCGGGTGGGCCTGGGGTACGACGCGGCGTTGGTGGCTTTGACCTCCCCCACCTACGGCCGTTTGTTCCTGAGCGGCTTTCATTATCCGCGTAACCCGGTCTCGCTGCCTCGGCTGCAAAAGATGGTCTACGCCGCAGAGGATCGCTTGGGACGACAACCCCGGCGCCGGACGGAATTGGTCAAACAACGCCTGAAAGCGTTGGAAAAACCTTTGGTTCAGCGCCAACGGTGGCTGCTCGCCCAAGTGAACAAGCAGAGGCAGTTCATGGACCAGTTGGACATCTTGCCTGCCGAGGTGGCGCGGTTGGAAGCGGAAGTCGCTGCCCTGGAAGCCAGCTATCAAGCTCAAAACCGGGAGGAAAAACCCCACAGCCAGTTGGCCAAGGCCCGACATCGGCTGGCCGCTGCCCGGAAGAGACTGGCCCAAGCTCCGCAGCGGCTGAAACAGGCAGAACAGGCCGCCGCCACTCACCGCCGACGCCTGGACCAGTTGGAGGTTGAGCGCGCTGAACTGAAAGCCCATCTGGCCCGCCTGGAAGCCGACAATGAGGACAATGCCCAGCCGGTCTCCATCATCGTGCGCGTCGATGCGGGCTTTGGCACGGGACCCAACATCGCCTGGTTGATCGAGATGGGCTACCTCGTCTACACCAAGGCCTACAACGCTCAGGTGGCCGCCAAACTTCGAGCCAAGGTCGAACCCGATGCTCAGTGGACACAAGTGGGCAGCAACGCCGAGATGATCGCCTGGGACGAGCAGTACATCAACCACTGTCCTTACCCCTTGACCATGGCCCTGGAACGCTTCCACATGCCTGGCGGCCTGAAGCACAGTACCTTGATCGCCTACCGGGATGACGGACAACACCTCATCTTGCCAGCCTGGTTTGACTTTTACAACGCCCGCCAAACGATTGAGGCCGGCATCAAGGAGGTCAACGTCGTCTTTAAGATGCACCCCCTCAAGATGCGCTCCCGAGGCGGTATCGCTTTGCAGGAACAGTTCTCCTTGTTCGCGGCCAACTTTGTACGCTGGGCGATGGCCTGGCTGCGCGAACAAGTCGTTCGCAGTAGCAGCCACTTCGGCGAGGCATTGACGCGCGTGAAGGCTATGGTCCGGGTAGCAGCCAACACCAGTGCCTGGGTGGTAGGGCAAGATGCAGATTTATTGGTAATGTTCGACGAGACCGGGGCCTATCCGGGCGTGGAACTCCGCCTGGCAGGAACGTGGCGCACTCGCCCGCCAATGCTGCCCCGCAAAAAAGTTCAAAAACTCGAGTTCAGAAACGGATTCGCTTCTGGTTGCACATGACTTACGCTAGGACTTGCGCAATGCGCGCTTTGTGTTCCCGTGCAGGCACATTGTACAGCCGGGCGTGAAACAGCAGGTTTTCACGAGCTGTCAGGTCGTTGTAGAGCGCCGTCTCTTGGGGGACAACACCGAGCATGGCCCGCACTTTTGCGGTATTGGCGGCTACCTCCACCCCGTGAATCAGCGCCCGCCCCGAAGTAGGTTTCAATAACCCGCACATCAGGTTGACCGTGGTCGTCTTGCCGGAACCGTTCGGCCCCAGCAAGCCAAAAACCTGAGCGGTTTCAATCGTGAGCGTCAGCTTGTTCACGGCTGTAAGTGGCTCGG
>NZ_CEYAEZ010000111.1:0-2682 GCF_982781345.1 Desulfovulcanus sp. | reverse complement strand
GTGTCCCCTATTTTTGAACACATACTGGGTTGATGTAATTAATAACATAGGCCTTTATGCCATTCTGGCATTGAGCCTCAATTTTATCTTGGGACATACAGGTTTATTTCATATGGGACATGCAGCTTTTTATGCTATAGGAGCCTATACCACCGCTATATTAAACACAATGTACCATGTTCCCATTATTTTTCTTATGCCTCTAAGTGGGATTTTGGCTGCCCTGTTTGCTCTCGTGGTGGCCAAACCAATTATTCATTTGCGCGGAGATTATCTTCTTATTGTGACAATAGGAATTGTAGAGATTGTACGTATTGCCTTAATAAATAATATTTTTGGCATTACAGGCGGCTCTAATGGTATTTTTGGTATTTCCAGGCCTAATCTTTTTGGCTTTATTATTCGCAGACCACAAGAGTTTTATTACTATATATGGATTTTTCTAGGTGTAAGCGTATTTTTGTTCCACCGGCTTGAAAACTCCAGGTTTGGACGCGCACTGAACTTTATCAAGGAAGATGAAGTTGCTGCCGAAGGTAGTGGGATTGATACAGCATATTACAAATTGATAGCCTTTGTACTTGGAGCATTTTGGGCCGGAATGGTTGGCAATATCTATGCGGCTAAAATGACAATTATTTCTCCGGAATCGTTTTCTTTTTGGGAGTCCGTTATTTTGTTTACTATTGTAATTTTGGGAGGAGCAGGAAGTATTCGTGGAGTGATTTTAGGAGCCTTCCTAATTATAGGCCTGCCAGAGTTGTTTAGACAGTTTGCCAGTGCACGCATGCTTGTTTTTGGTGCGGCAATGGTCGTGATGATGATTTTTAGACCTCAGGGGATACTACCTCCTTTGCCCAGAAAGTACGCTCTGGATAAAATAAACTACGGAGACAAAACCCTATGAGCCTTTTGAGTTTGAGAAACCTGACAAAAACTTTTGGTGGCTTGTTGGCGGTTAATGATGTCAGCTTTGACATTAAAGAGGGGGCGATAGTTGGATTGATTGGGCCTAATGGAGCTGGCAAAACAACTGTATTTAACTTGATCACTGGTAATTATGTACCAGACCAGGGCGAGATTATTTTCGATGGTCAGAATCTGGTTAAAATGCCGACACATAAGATAGTTTCGCTTGGAATTGCCAGGACTTTTCAAACCATTAGACTGTTTCAAAATCTTACAGCACTGGAAAATGTGTTGGCAGGTCGACATTGTCGCATGAAGTCAGGAATATTGGCAGGAATGTTTAGGCCTCCGAGCCAGCGAGAGGAGGAACAAAGAGCCTTGATTGCGGCATTAAAAGAACTGGAATTTGTTGGCTTAAAGGAAAAGCTGGAGGAAAAGGCCAAAAATTTATCTTATGGGAACCAAAGGCTTTTGGAAATTGCCAGGGCCCTGGCAACTACGCCTAGACTACTCATTCTAGACGAACCAGCTGGTGGAATGAATGATCAGGAAACACAGGAGTTGGTTGAACTGATTCGTCAGATCCAGCAGCGTGGTATCACTGTGCTTTTAATTGAGCATGATATGAATTTGGTTATGCGTATTTGTGACCATATTGTTGTTTTGGAGCACGGTGCAATGATTGCCGAAGGAACTCCTGAAGAAATTAAGAAAAATCCCAGGGTTATCGAGGCATACCTGGGGGCGGATGAGGATTAGTCTATGCTGCTTAATGTGGAAAATTTGAGGGTGCATTACGGAAATGTTGAGGCCTTGCACGGTATAAATTTGAGAGTGCGTCAAGGCGAGATCGTGGCCATTCTTGGAGCAAATGGAGCAGGAAAGTCAACTACATTGATGACCATTAGTGGACTACTTAAACCAAGTCAGGGCAGGATAATTTTTGAAGGACAGGAATTACATAAACTACGTGCTCACGAAATCGTGAGGCTGGGGATTGCTCAGGTACCAGAGGGGAGGCGCGTATTTAGCACGCTTACCGTACAGGAGAACTTAAATCTGGGTGCTTTCACAGTCACTGATGAAAAAAAGATACAGAGAACTTTAGATTGGATATTTGAACTTTTTCCCCGTCTTAAAGAAAGAAAAGAACAACTGGCCGGGACCTTGAGTGGCGGAGAACAGCAAATGTTGGCCATAGCCAGAGGCTTGATGGCCGATCCAAAAATTCTTCTGCTTGATGAGCCGAGTCTGGGCTTGGCGCCTATTTTGGTGAAATCAATTTTTGAAACCATTAAAGAGATCAACGAGAGTGGAGTGACAGTTCTTTTGGTAGAGCAAAATGCCAGGGCGGCACTAAAACTTGCACATCGTGGTTATGTTATGGAAGTGGGCAAGATTGTTCTGGAGGACAGCGCTAAGAGTCTACTAGAAAATCCAGAGGTTAGAAGGGCCTATTTAGGCGGTTAAAATAGAACATCAAAGAGACAAAAAAGCACCTGAAGAATTTTCTTCGGGTGCTTTTTTGTTTTAAGAGTCTGTGGCCAAACCCATTTTGACTACCAGGTTAAAAATACTGGTTTCTTGAAAGCCTTGGAAAGGGCTGGGAAACCCATCTTGGCGAAGCTTGCGGATAAGCAGAGCATCGGGGTGACAAGGCTAAATATTCCGGGGCTATTTGCCATAATTATCGACAATAAAAAGAATATTCATTTATTCTAAATGTACCATTATGCTCTGCCCGCAAGCAAGCTATAGATGGGTCCAGGCATT
>NZ_CEYAEZ010000110.1:0-2751 GCF_982781345.1 Desulfovulcanus sp. | reverse complement strand
AACTTCAATCTTTTGGTTGAGGATTTTTTGTTTTTTGGCGGAATATTCGTTTTGCACAATCATCCACTTAACTGCAAGTCAAGCAATCTATCCAGTTTCTTTTCAATTTCCACAAGCTCATCCCTTAACTTTTGAGCGAAAGCGCTTTCTGTTTGGGCTTGCTCCTGCTTTTCTTTTTCAAGCTTGGCAATGCATTTTTCCGCCTAAGCTAAACACAAAGAAACTTTTTGAATTTTTTCCCTTATCTGTCCGCTGATTATTTCTTCCCTTGTGCATCTTTGCGAACAGCGGATTTTTCTTTTGGTGCACCGCAAATAGTTGTGTCCTTTATGCGTTTCGGCGGTAATGAAGCAGATACATTCCCCGCAGCGGAAAAGTCCTCGGTAGCAGAGTGGGATCAAACCAGAAAATCGGGAATTTTAGCACGGTTATTTTGCCTGTATCTATGAGGTAGATAATCCGCCCGCCGTCTATTGAATTGCGGGCAAGCCTTGGGTACCACGCTAAAATTTCCTCGGCTTCGCCTTTCTCTATGCTCGCCAGTATTTCATTAAAGATTTCCCACCCCGGCTCTTCGGCAGTTTTGCTTTCCACAAATTCACGCACTATATTTAAGCTTTTCTTTTTTTGCGTATTCCCTTAATTCAAAAAGTTGGGCTTCTATTGATAGGATTTGTCTTTCCGGCTCGTCCGTTGACTTGCGGGCATAGAGAAAAAACTTTTTAGAAGGAGGTGAATTCAGCCATGAAGCAGTATGAGAAGCCAACAGTTGTCAGTCCGGGATATTCTCCAGAACCGGTCGAAGCAGGTTGCTGTCTGACTAGCTGTGGCGGGTTGCTGGGCGGAATGCAGAGGCGGATCGGCATCTGAACAAAGAAGTCAGCAAGACTCTCACTATGCTAGAAGAAGCCAGCTCCAAGCTTAAGTGACCAATAGGGTCACACTTTAGCTAAAGTGTGAACGCACAAACAGGGGAGCATGATCTGCTGGTCATGCTTCCCTTATTTTTTTCCACGAACAAAACCAGAAAGGCATGAAGGACTAATGGATATTTTGGAATACTGCCAAAGTCGAGATATGGCCATTAACCTAGTGACCAACGCAACTCTTATTGACGAGAAAAAGATCGAAAGGTTGGCTAAAATAAACCGGCTGGTAGTGATTGCCAGCCTCGACGGCACGGAAGACGTCCATAACTACATCAGAGGCAGCGATGTTTTCGGCAAAGTCGATGTTGTTCTGAAGCAACTTCAAGTCCATGATATCGCCGTGGAAGTCACTTGCACGCTGAATTTAGTAAACCTCCCGATTTATCAGGATGTCGTCGAATATTGCGAGAAGTTGGACATACCGTGCAATTTCAACCTTTTTAAACCCTTCCGTCCAGAGCACAAAGAATTGATTCCAGATCCAAACACATTCTTCGAAGTAGCCGCCGATGTGCTTAAGTTGCGACGGGACAGCTGAATTTCTTCTGCGTCAGGATTATCAAGACCGGCCAGAATCTTTAGAAGTGTTGACTTTCCGACGCCGTTGGAACCAACTAAAGCGACCTTTTGATTATGGCCAATATGCAATGATACGCCGCAGAGTATTTCTTTGCCTCCATAGCTTTTGTGGATGTCCCGCGCTAACATATGTTCTCACCCCCCTTATCTTTCCTTTAGCACCGCGGGTGCGGTGGATTTTTTCCAATTTGCTCTGCTCACGGATCAGTCGTGAATAAGAACCGTAAGTCAAGGCTTTTTTGTTGTTTGATACTCCTTTTTCGAAGTATCTAAACAAGCCCAGCCATTGTTTAAAGTTCAGATCGCCTGGACGAGCCGATGGACTGAATTTTTGTTCAGAAGCTTGTCGCTTGAACTGTTCGTTGGTGAAAATTCGCTTTATCCTTTCTTTAAAATTTTTGCCATGCTGACTAAAAGTATAAGCGACAAAATCCCTATACGCATTCATGTCTCTGTCCTTCAATAGGCATCGTTCTCGTCTCTTAATTCTCAACATGACAATGTTAACGCTTGGCACCGGAGAAAAGTCAGTGCTTCTAAAACGGTGGGTTATTACCAGCTCAAATCTCGGTTTTAGCATCAGTGAGCGCAGTCGTTCCTCACCATAAGAACTACCGGCGTATTTCATGGCAGTGTCCTCCTGAACGATTAAATAAGAATCTTGTGGAGGATTTGCAACCGAAGTCAGCTTGCCCAAAATATCAGCCGTTAGATTAAACGGGATATTAGAAAAGACTTTGTAGTCGTCCCTTTTTGGCAATTCTGTTTTTAAAAAATCACCAAAAATTACTTTCACATTCCCGCAATCGGCAAACTTTTGCTCAAGCCTATCGGCTAAATCTCTATCATACTCAACCGCAATTACTCTTGCGGCTTTTTCCGCTAACTGGCGAGTAATAATTCCTTTGCCCGGACCTATTTCAAACACGGTGTCACGGCTGTTAATCCCGCTATCTGATACCAGTTTAGCCACCAGCTTAGAATTTCGAAGGAAATTCTGCGAATGGCTTAATTGTCTTTCATTCTTGCTTATAGCGATCTCCTCCTTTCCAGCACATGACTATATTTATTTTGTAAGATACTATCCAGAATAAAATATGGCTAACTCTTTGCCTTATAACAAATAAGCTATTCTGTCAAATTAGGAGTCATAAGTTATTTATTTCATTAAATCATCAAGCGTAACTCCCCTGAAAGCACATCTTGAGAAATACCCGCAAGTTTGCGGTACTTCTTTATATTA